>JAJAYT010000593.1 GCA_026786085.1 Microcoleus sp. CAN_BIN18
GATTTACTCTGGTGTTTTTTTAGCGGCTACGGTGTCAGCTATGAAGGCAAGGATTATTTGATGCCGGTTGACGGTAATCCGGCTGATATTCAGGCTACGGGGATTCCGGTAGAGTTGCTGTTGAATACTCTGAAAAATGCTCCTACGGAAACGGTGTTGGTTCTGGTTGATATGAATCGCAGCCAGATTGTGAAAGTGGGGGAAACGATCGGAGCTCAAACGGCTGAATTGGCCCGGGGACTGGAAATCCCAACGGTGCTTTCTTGCCGCCCGAATCAAGTTTCGCGGGAAACTTCTGCTCTGCGTCAGGGGTTTTTCACGACGGCGCTTTTGGAGGGGCTGCGATCGGGACAGTGTACGACGGTTAAGGGTTTAGATCGTTTCTTGAGCGATCGACTCCCGGAGCTATGCGATCACCATTTGCGTCCGAAACAAGAACCTTTGATGGTGGTGAATCCTCCGGGAAAGGCTCATTTGGTGATTTTGCCGGATGCTGCTGGGGTGCCAACTGCTGCGTTGGCGGGACGCAATGGGAATATGGCGGTTGGTGCTGATGATGGGTTCGATCGCCCTCAAATGGGGATGGCTACGGCTCAAATTGAGATGCCACAGGCTACTCGCAATGCTCAGGATTCGTCGGTTGAGATGCCGCCGGTGTCGCAGCCGAATGCTGCTGTGAGTTCTGCTGCTGGCGGAGGGGACGATCGATCGAATTTGCAAAAGCCTGATGATACGGATAACGGGGGGTCGGACAAGTCATTTTTGCAGCAGCTAATTTTGTGGAGCGGAGCTACGGCTTTGGTGCTGCTGTTGGGTGTTTTTCTGACGAACAGATCAATTTTTATTGGTCAGCAGGAAGCAGATCCTCGATCGACTACTGAGAATGCCCAAAACCCCGGCCCTCAAAAATCTGCTGGTGGTGGAGTGGCGCAGAACCAACCGCGCGCGGTGCAAGCAGCGACTGATAGCAAGCAGCCGCCGTCGAGTCAGCAGATTTGGGCTGAGGCGAAAACTTTCCTCAAGGATGGTTCTGCTTCTAGTTTTAATCGAGCGGTGGTTAAGGCTCGAACGATTCCGCCTAGCGATCCGCTCTACTCGCAGGCTCAGCAGGATATTGAGCGCTGGAGTTTGACGATTTTGGATATCGCTAACGGGCGGGCTGCTAGGGGCAATTTCCAGGGGGCGATCGGGGCTGCTAAATTGATGCCTGATGTCAATCAACCGGTTTACAATCAGTCGAAACAGGCGATCGCTCAATGGCAGGGGCTATCCAAAGACCAGGAGGTAAATGCTGCTTTGCTATCAGCGGCTGCGGCCAAAATTAAGCGGGGGGCTGCCTCTTCTTACAGTAAAGCCATCCAGCAAGCGAATAAAATTCAGCCCGGTCAGCCGAAGTATGAATCAGCTCAGCTTTTGGTTGGAGAGTGGAGCGAAGCTATTCTCAAAATTGCTCAGTTGCGATCTTCTCAAGGAAAGCTGAAAGAGGCAGTTGAAGCTGCTTCGCTGGTTCCGTCTGGTACGCAGAGTTATCAGCCGGCTCAGAAGGCGATCGCCAATTGGAAAACTAAGCTGGAACGCCAGAAAAAAGGTTGATTTGTGGATAATTTCCTGGTTTCCCACCAGGAAATTATCAAAATTAATGGGTTTAAAACCCCGTCCTTGTAGGACGGCTTTGTGTGAGAATGTATATACCGAGAGCAAACAACGGATATCTTGAGAGTAAAAGTCAGGCATAAGCCGGTTCCGGTAAACGATATAAACTGGTTTGTATTTGTACCGATGGATGGTCGGGAAAGGAAACTGTCTGGGCAATTCCGTGCGTCGGGGATATGTGGGTAACTACATATCCAGATAGTGGGTAAAAAACCGTAAGGAAACAACCAGAAAATCTAAATCGTGAGGTTTAGAAGCTTTGCCCTTTTAGGGCGGAGTAATGTCACTCATCATTTCCCCTCCGTCGTTCTGGCGACAGGGGATTTTACCAAAGCACAGGGGATTTAAGCCCCCACCTTTAAGTGGATTGTTTTTAGGCTGGGGCTTAAATCCCCAGCCTAAAAACTTCGCACTCAACTGTCAACTGTCAACTGTCAACTGTTAAGTCATTTCCCGTTGCACCGGAATGATCTAGATGACACGGCTGTAAGTAATATTAATTCCAATGCTAAGCTGTTCTATATTTAAACAGTAAGTCAAAAAACAATCAAAGTCTTGTGGGGTGGGTGGGAGATCCCGCCATGAATATACAATTTAAATGCGCGGCAGCTTACCGGATTTGATCTTAGCTCGTTTCCGATGCTACCGGAAATGAGCAAAGATATTTAGTTTTTGTATTTTATTACTTTAGCTAAGCTGGTAATTTTATACTTAATCTCAAATTCAACAGATATAGAATTGGCGAAATATAAACGCGATTAAACATCAGCTACAAAAACAAAATCGGCACCATCAACCTTGACAACGCGGCTGTTGCTGTGTTGATTTATTTTACGTATAGCAGTTCTCAAAAAAGTGAGGTATGCCCTATGCCCTATGCCCTGTGCACGTCGGGTACCTCATCTTTATGAGACTCGGCTATATGTTTTTGCCTATAGTCAGCGATCGACAAGTGAAAGACTATTTAAATTTATACTGTTTTTTAATTATTAGTATTGACCGAATTTTAGATTTTAAATTTAAAATTTTGGATTGAAGATTCAAAATTCAAAATTCAAAAAAGTCCCAAGCCCCCCAATTTAAACGCGAGAATAGATCTAAAATTCAAAATCTAAAATTAAATGATCAGCCCCTGACTTTAGGCATGGGGTCAATCTAAAATCTAAAATCTAAAATTCAAAATTGGCTGACCGATCTGTTATAAATTATACAAAATAGGTCATTACGAGGAATTCTAGTCGGCGAGCGATCGCCCCAATGAATTTAGAAAACAGAATCACCGCCAAAGAGCGCAAAATGCCCGTGAGTTTTGGTTGGCTAGGACATCACAAAGCTACATTAATTAACATAAATAATGGTTATGCAACAAAAGCAAAAAAATGTATCATTGAGAAACAAGCATAAAAAGTTGCTGGCTTATGGTAGTCCACGTAACAACACGTATGTCTAAAGTTATAGTCCACAGCCAGCCATAGAACCCGATCTAAATCAATCCGGTGAGGTGGCAGTGTCTGGGTGTTAAGATGTGCGATCGAACAGGAATGTTCACAGAGCGATCCCTTTCCAATGGGAGATAGAAAAACTTACCACGGCAAGGATCTGGAGACAATGCTGAAGTTTTTGAGTTCAGGAGAGTAGCGTTAGCACTAAACTTTGCATTATTCATGGAGATGAGCCAAATTTGTAACAGTTCTTAACTATGAATAATTCTGTAAAAACTGCTAGCATAGTGACACTTTTGCTAGCAAAAACAGATAAAGTAAATAAAGTCGGCTAGCTCTAGACGATCCGATCCCCATCCAGGGGATGTTAAATCAATTTGATTCATACCAAATTGTTTTAGGGTTACAATTGGAACCAAAGCATCGCTATTTAACTGAGTTCTTTACTTTTACTTTCTGCTATGAACGTGGATTTTATCAAAGCGCAAGTCAGGTTGCTACAGGGTGCAAGTTCATCGGAGCGAGAAACCCTTATTAAAAACATCGGCGTCTGTGCTGGCGTGATCAGACCGGGAGAGTATGTGACCCCTCAACGGAAGCACGCTATCACTCTCTGGCTACAAACAAATGCGGTTCGCCTCCGGCTTCCGCAACTTCCTATGGATTTATCGGGCCACAAGCCTTCGCACGGAAGTAGTTAATGGTAGCGACAGAATCACCTAAATTAGTCAATCTTGCCTAAAAATGCTTTTTTATTGAGCTGTACAGCGTCAATGAAACACAATTAAGATTGAAAAAATGTTTGTACGGAGAGTTGTACCCGAAAAAAAAACCTGCGGATCAGAAGCGGCCCACCGCCTTGGTAGAAGCAGAAAGTGAATGTCAAACCTGCTCTAAAAGTAGATTTGAGTAAATTTCACAGCACGGATTATTGTCCACAACTATAACCAGGATTATTTGCTTTTAGATTTGAGATTCACGATTTAGCTCGTTCTGCACAAATTTGCTATTTGTGGAGTGGCTGAAAAATCAACCCTATTCAATAGGTATAACTAATTACAAGGGCCGTCACTGAACTGCCCTTACTTTTGAACCTGGAGGCTAAACATCTATAATGTATAGCAATCCTAAATCATTATCCAGACTATAACAGTCCGTTCATCAGTATAATTCTTGTAGGGGCAACCCCCCGTGGTTGCCCTCTTTAGACGCTGGGGGTAGGCACGGGGGCACTACCCCTACAAATATGTACAAATCCTGCAAGGATTGCTATAGAAGAAACGTATCTACTTGCAGACAGAGTTTAGCTGTACTCTCATATCAGATAAATTCCGGTTGGACTGTTAGGTAATATTGACGGTTGACGGTTAACGGTTAACTCGAATTTACTATTCCGATGAAGAGCGGATTTGAGATCAGCTTTACCTCAGCGAAAGATGGTTTGTGATGTTCGAGAGAGAGAGGAGAGAGGAAATTAAGATCGTCAAACAGCAGGAATTATTAATATTAACTTGCTTTCTCATATATTTGTTACCAAAATACTGTGCCGAAGAAACAAAAATTTCCTCATTTAGTTGGTTCCCGATGGACTTCACACCAAAAAACTTGGGGGTGGCGGCACTTTCAAGTAGTCAACCGAAAAAACGAAGGTAGATGGGTATTTGCGGAAATGGTGGCGGCTTGCGATCCAAATGTCCGTTTCTGGCTGAATGCGGGACAGCTCAAAGACCGATCGCTCTGGCAAGCTGGATGGCAGTCTACACAGGAATTAGAGGAATTAGAAGCGGTAGAATAAAAGACAGGGCTTTGGGGTAGAGGAACAGGGTCAAGAGTGCGATTAAATCGGCAAATTATTTAATCCAAAATCTTAGATTGCCAATCAAAGTCAGTCAATCCTGTAGACTGCTTTGTTGCCGAACTCCAACGTCTCAATTCCCAATTACTAATTTCCAAATGACTCGTTTAGCGACAACAATAGAAGCCATACTTTACTTAAAAGGTCAGCCAGTCTCGCTTGCAGAGATTGCTGAGATTGCTAAGTGCGATCGATCTGAAGCCGAAGACGCCATCATCGAACTCATGTCTGACTCTTCCCACCGCGACAGTGCATTAGAAGTCGTAGAAACCCCGACGGGATACAGCCTGCAACTCAGAGAAGAGTTTGCCAGTTTGATGCAAACTTTAATACCTCCAGAATTAGGTGTTGGGGCTTTGCGGACGCTGGCGGCGATCGCCCTGAAAGGCGGCATCGCGCAGCCAGATTTAGTTAATTTGCGGGGTTCGGGAGCTTACCAACAGGTGCAGGAACTGGTAGAAATGGGTTTTGTGCGGAAACGGAAGCCAACGGATGGGCGATCGTATTGGCTACAAGTTACCGACAAATTTCATCGGTATTTTCAAGTAGACCAACTGCCAAAACAATTGCAAATTGACTTTCAGGCAAATTTGTACCCAAGCAATGAGGAGTAGTTTGAAGTAGAATGTAGCAAGCCAGAAATTAAGAATCGCCAAATGGTTTTTCACCCTGACTTTGACAATAGTTCCAATGCCCAACAAACCGCAGTCAACCCACTTCTGAAGTACCTCCAACACCAATCCCCAGAGGTTCTAGCCCGCATCGCCAAGTCCGCCAGCCCTGAAATCAGAGAAATTATCTCTCATAACGTTCAAGGACTTGTCGGCGTCTTGCCTTCGGACAATTTTAACGTCGAAATTACCACTGACCGCGAAAACTTAGCAGGTTTGCTAGCTTCAGCGATGATGACAGGCTATTTTCTGAGGCAAATGGAGCAGAGGATGCAGCTAGAAGAAAATTTAGCAAGCACGAGCTCGATTCAACCAAACTCTCCCAAAGAAAAGTAAAAAAATCAACGGGTTGGTAAAGCCAGAAAGATGAAAGTTGTTCAAAAAATAAACAATCCTGGACGGACTAGGAATTAAGAAACCGGGTTTTTAATACTATATACCTCGCGATACAGGGAGGATTTTGGTAAAAAAGCCCGGTTTTTGCATCCAGAATTATCAAGCGTCAGATTTATTTTTCATAAAAAAATGCAACTGTAGGTAAGCCCCAAATCCTGATGGAGTAGGTAATTGCCAATTCTTTAATCTTCAATACTTCAATACGAAAATGGTATTATCCACCAGCGGGGCTACCGGATATGGGAAAAGCAGCGGGACGTATTTTAAGTTTCTGAACTTGACCCAAACGGTTAATTTTCACTTCGATTTCTTTGCCAACAACAGTATTTTCCACCCGTTCTTGGACATCACCGGGAGTGTTGACTGCAACTCCGTCAATTTGTTGAATGACATCTCCGGCGCGCAAGTCGGCTTGTTGGGCTGGGGAATTTTCCACGACTCGCGTCACGGCTACGCCTTTATCGATCGTAATTTTATTATCGAGTTGTTTGTTAACTTCTGCTTTGGTGGTGGGAGTTAAGCTGACCATTTGAATGCCGAGGTAGGGATGTTCGGCTTTACCTTTGGCGAATAACTGGTCGGAGACTCGTTTGGCGGTTTCGATCGGAATTGCAAATCCCAAGCCCTGAGCATCGGCACGAATGGCGGTATTGATGCCAATGACTTCGCCTTGGTCATTGAGCAGGGGGCCGCCTGAATTGCCGGGGTTGATGGCGGCGTCTGTTTGGATGAAGCGGACTCGCTTGTCGGGGATACCGACTTGGGAACTCGATCGACCTGTGGCGCTAATAATGCCCACAGTTACGGTATTGTCGAGACCTAAAGGGTTGCCGATCGCAATCGCCCACTGTCCCGGTACAATATTGTCCGATCGACCCAAAGCCACTTGCGGCAATTCCTTAGCATTAATCTTCACAACAGCCACATCCGTCATCGGATCGACCCCCTGTACCTTACCCTCAAACTCGCGGCCGTCTTTGAGCGTCACCTTAACAGTATCCGTACCGGAGACAACGTGAGCATTAGTCACGATGCGGCCGTCAGCAGTCAGAATAAACCCTGAACCGGTGCCGCGTTTGATTCGTTCTTCCGGCTGTGGCAAATTGTCCCCAAAAAACCTGCGAAACAAAGGATTTTTGAAAGCTTCCGGTACCTGATTCGTCACCTTAGTCGAGGCGTCAATCCGCACGACAGCGGGACCGACTTTTTCGGCTGCTTCAGCAATAAAATTGGAATTGGTGCGATCGACTGCGCGATTTTCCTGAACAGGAGGAGATGCATAGGGGGGGATTTGCTGGCGCACCACTGGTAAAACCAATCCGGTTTCGAGATTGTTGGGACTTTGGAGATAGCGATTTCCCAACCATCCAATACCTCCGCCGATCGACAGCAAAGTCACATAAAGGGTCAATTGCTTAAAAGATAAACTCATTTAGTAGCTCCCGCTAGATGCCTCATCCGTTTCGTAATACTTACCCACCACTATCAAGTCTAGACTAAGCTGGATATCTATAATACATAGATAACATTTTTTGTCAATGCGTAAGTCCTAGATCGATCGTCTAAGGACTAAGCTGTCGCGCATTTAAATTATACATTTAGGGCGGGCTATCCCGCCCACCCCACTCATTGTTTGATTGTTTTTTAACATCCATTTTTTAACATACAATTTTAAATGCAGAACAGCTTAATGTCCTCCTACCTATTTAGACTTATTTACGTCATCCTACCGATTGGCTCACTACAAATGGCAAATTACCAAAGCACAGGGGATTTAAGCCACCACCTTTAGGTGGATTGTTTTTAGGCTGGGGCTTAAATCCCCTGCCTAAAAACTTCGCTGTCAACTGTCAACTGTCAACTGTCAACTGTCAATTGTTACCGATCGTCCCTCAAATTTTATATAAAGATTTGTAATTTTTTATCAAAATATGTATCTCAATGTGAAGAAATTGGAAACATTGGTAACATCTTGTGTGTTGTAGCTTTTGACACTACTATATTCAGTTAATGTGGTCAAATATAAAATAATCATTAAGCCGATCGCTCTGAGAGTGCTTTTCGTATGTCGGCTTGAGAGACTAAGACCAACTTTTCGCTATGCCAGCCCATTAAGTGCGTATTTACGCTCAACGAGGTTTTATGACTCCAGTCATGTTACGCCAACTCTGGTCACTAATTGAGACCACCCAAGCTACACTTTTAGTTACTTTGGACGATGCTACTCTGGTACAGTGGCTGCTGAAGCAGTTAAAGAGCAACTCTGCGCTCAATGGCAATGAAACAGATATGTTGAACGAGTACATCGAGTCTCGGCTGTCTTTAATCCGCGATTTAGCTGAGCAGCGCTTAGCACCAGAGCGGTTCTAAGCCAATTCAATTAAAATTCCATAGATATTATTGCAGCAAAGGACGATCGCCCGCAGCGGGCAAAAAAAATCACACGTGGGTAGCGAGTAAACTTCTCAGGGTGCATAACTAGGTTCAGAATGGCCAATTTTGAGCCGTCGGCTGTTGTAGATCGCTGATAGATAGCAACAGTTCTCGACAGCTACAAGGTAGGATCGTCGAGAAAGCGTTCTACTAAAAATTATGCGTAAATGGGGATTTCTACTGCTGACAAGTGTGTTGTTTGTGGCACCGTTGGCATCTTGTCGAGATCGATCGGCACAAGTCGGACAAACACCCGCAACAACGGCGGGCGACAAAGCGCAACAAGGTTCGAGCCGGATAGATACAATTGTCAGCCGCGGTAAACTGATTTGTGGCGTTAGCGGCGAATTGCCTGGTTTTAGCTTTGTAGACGAAAAAGGCAAATATTCGGGACTCGATGTGGATGTGTGCAGGGCTGTGGCGGCGGCAATATTTGACGATCCCGAAAAAGTCGAATACCGAAAGCTGAACGCCAAAGATAGATTTACAGTTTTGCAGGCCGGAGAAATCGACATTCTCAGCCGAAATACCACCTACACTGCGAGTCGCGACAGCACTACCGGACTGGAATTTGCCCCGGTAATCTTTTATGACTCTCAAAGCATCATGGTCAAAAAAGACAGCGGCATTACAAGTTTAAAAGATTTTGCGGGCAAATCTATTTGCGTGCAGACAGGTACGAGCACCGAACAAAATTTGTCCGACCAAATGCGAAAATTAGGAGTTAAATACACTCCTGTGGTGTTTGAAGATGTGAATGGTACCTTTGCGACGTATCAGGAAGGTCGCTGTCAAGGTGTTACTGCCGATCGATCGCAGCTAGTCTCGAAGCGGACAACTCTGCCGAATTCCGAGAATAATGTTGTTTTGCCGATCGTGATGTCAAAAGAACCGTTAGCCCCAGCGGTGAAAAGCGGCGATCCTAAATGGTCGGATGCGGTGAGATGGATCATTTTTGCAGCGATTGAAGCCGAAGATTTGGGAATTAATTCTACAAATATAGACCAAATTGTGGCAAGCACTACAGACCCGAGCGTCAAACGTTTGCTAGGAAAAGAAGGAGATTTAGGCAAAGGTTTCGGACTCCCGAACGACTTCGCCGTTCGTGTTGTGAAGAAAGTGGGAAATTACGGGGAAATGTACGATCGCAACCTCGGCCCGAAAAGTACACTTAAGTTAGACCGGGGTCAAAACAAACTCTGGAAAGATGGCGGTTTGCTTTACTCGCCACCGTTCCGCTAATTTTAGTTAGTCATTGGTCATCAGTCATTAGTCAGTAGTTTGTAGTCAGTAGTCACCAATCATTAAACTCGATCCCCCCCAGCCCCCCTTAAAAAGGGGGGAGAAAGAGTCTCAAAATCCCCCTTACTCAAAGTCCCCCTTGCTTTCGGGGGATTTAGGGGGATCTAGACTCAGATAAAATCGAGATTTTTCAAGTATTGTAGTTTTAAGTTTACACCAATAGTATGCAGTGCGTGGCTTTCTCTTAAGCATACTTCTCCTGCTAGTTAAACACTTATGAATACAGAACCTCAAGACAGCAAAACTCAGAAATCATCCAAATTCAAAGATATATCAACACTACTACGGGACGCTCGCTTCTGGAAAATAGCCGGACAGGCGATCTTCGTAATTTTAGTAATAACTGTCATCGCGATTCTCTGGGACAATCTTAGTGCCAATTACGCGCAACTGGGGATTGCTTTTGGATTTGATTTTCTCAATTCCCAAGCATCCTTCGACATTGGCGAAAGCGTGATTCCCTACAGTCCCGAAAACAGTTACAGACAAGCTTATTTTGTCGGTTTAATCAACTCGCTGCGGGTGATGGGTTTGGGGCTGATTTTCGCAACAGTTGCGGGTTTGACTGTAGGAATTGCACGTCTTTCAGACAACTGGTTGCTGCGAACTTTGGCTGGTTTGTATGTGGAGATTTTGAGGAATACGCCATTATTGCTGCAATTATTTTTCTGGTATTTTGCAGTTTTCATTTCCCTACCAAAACTGGAAGACAACCCGCAGATGAGTGGGCCGATTTACTTGACAAATCGCGGCATTGCTGTACCTTGGCCTGCACCTTTGCCAGGTTTTGAAATTTGGTTGATTTTGCTAACTGTGGGGGTTTTGGCGGCGGCTGGGCTGTGGATGTGGCGGGCGCGGGTGATGCTGGAAGAAGCTAAGCCAGGAAGACAGTTGTTTTGGGCTGTAGGCGCGATCGGTCTAAGTGTAATCTTAGCTTGGATTATCACCAAAAATCTACCTTTGGGCCTGGATTTCCCCCGCCTGACACCAGCATTGCAACTCGAAGGAGGATTAAACTTAACTCCAGAATTTGCAGCTTTGGTGACAGGACTCAGCTTGTATACTGGCAGTTACATTGCAGAAATTGTCCGCGCCGGAATTCAGTCAGTATCGCGAGGCCAGTGGGAAGCGGGCAAGTCTTTGGGACTGAAATCTGGAACCATGATGCGGATGGTAATTTTGCCACAAGCTTTGCGGGTGATTATTCCGCCTTTAACCAGTCAGTATCTGAATTTAGCGAAAAATTCTAGTTTAGCGGTGGCGGTGGCTTATCCCGACGTTTACTTTGTGGTGGGCTCTCCGACGTTGAATCAGACCGGTCGTGCGATCGAAACAATGCTAATTATCATGGTAACATACCTAACAATTAGTTTGATAATTGCTCTATTTATGAATTGGTACAATCAAACCGTACAAATCAAAGAAAGGTAAACAACAGTGGACAGTGGACAGTTGACAGTTGACAGTTGATAGTTGATAGTTGGGAGTTGACAGCGAAGTCAAAAGTTAAGTTTATTATAATCTAGAAGTAAAATTGAAATGACCTACAGAGATTTTAACTTAAAGACAGTAACAAAAAAATACCATTTGACGATTAGCGATCGAATCAGTCTGTTCGCTACTGTGCCAGAATTATAACCAAGTCCCTTACTTGTAGAAAATCTCAAAGAGAACGTACCCATTGCTTTAAGCAGCAATACTGACAAGTCTCGATCATCCATGATTACCGCACCGATTTTAATCGAACTTAGAAAACTGTTGAACCATCAAATTGGTCTTTTTTGTGGAATAGATTTTACAGTTGATGCCGAAAAAGGATTAGCGGGAAATTGTGATTTTTTGATTAGTCATTCTTCACACTTATTAATGCTTACCGCACCAGTAGTTGCGATCGTAGAAGCACAAAACGAAGATATTAATGCAAGCTTGGGGCCATGTGTAGCCGAAATGTTGGCAGTTAGAATATTTAACGAATGCGAAGGCAACCCAAATGCAACAATAACTTATGGGGCTGTTACTAGCGGCCAAACCTGGAGATTTTTAAGACTAAAAGAACAAGTAATTGAAATTGACTTGACAGAATATTACCTAATAGATGTCAAGAAAATATTAGGAATTTTAGCAAGTGCAATTAAAAGTGAATGACTCACACTTTGGTTTACCAGCATCAAACTTGAGGAAAATCAAATGACACAAGAATTAATCGCCCTTAGAAATAGCATATTAGAAGGAAGATATACGGATGCTTTAGCAATAGTCGATGAGTTAGATGGAATGAGCAAACAGGCAATCTTGCGACAGATTCAATCTTTTTTAAATGTTTTGCTGATTCACCTGATTAAAAATCAAGCTGAACAGCGATTAACTGGTTCTTGGGTAAATTCGATTCGGAATTCAATCAGAGAAATCAAAAAGGCAAATATTAAAGATCATAAAACATCTTATTACGTCAATTCTGATGAATGGCAGAGTTTCATAGAAGAGGAGGTAATTGAAGATGCTATCGCAGAGGCTGCCGAGGAAGTATTCAACGGTGCTTATAGTCAATTTCAACTTGCAGAGATGGTGGATAAAAACCTAATTATCGAGACTGCTGTGAGATTATTGAATTTAACTTATATCCATTCCGCAAAAGATTTACCCGCGGTGTTAGCCTCACATTTAAGTCAGTTACCTGGTGGGGAAAATTGGATAAATCGGCGACAATAAGTAGTCGTAGGGTGTGTCGCCGTTGAAAATCCCTAAATTTGACAGACAATCTCACCGCGACGCACCTGATAAATGTTGCTCAGAAACAAGTCTAATACTTTTTTTAGTAGCAACAATTGAGAGAATTTGTATAAGTTACAAACTTCGCTCTTTATCAGTATCAAATCTAAAATCTCACATCTAAAATAGCGAAAACTATGGAAACAATTCCTGTACTGCCGCCTCCAACCACCGAATCGCCCACCCCGTGGAATTGGGCGCGCAAAAACTTATTTAGTACCTGGTACAACAGCATTCTGACAATAGTTTGCTTAATTGTCGCCTTCCAAACTGTTAAAGGAATTATTGTTTGGGCCACAACAAAAGCTCAATGGCGCGTGTTAGAGGCCAACTTGCCGCTATTTTTTGTGGGCCAATTTCCCAGCGAATCCTACTGGCGGCTGTGGATAGTAGCGGGAATAATTGCCTTGTTGGGCGGTTTAACTTGGGGAAATATTCAGCGAGAAGAGCGGCTTTGGAATCCGCCTTTACTAATTATACTTGGTGCTGCGGTTGTGGGTGCGGTCATTTCGCCGATCGACCTAAATTCTCGCCTCTACCTCTTAGCAATTATCATCGCAGCCACCGCCAGCTATGTCGCCGGGCGACAAATCAACCCTAAAATCATGGGTTGGATGCCCGCAATTTGGGTTTTTTCCTTCCCAGTAATTCTGTGGTTGATTAAAGGCGGTTTGGGCTTGACAGAAGTGTCAACAAATGATTGGGGCGGTTTAGTGTTGACGCTGTTTTTAGCAGTGATTAGTATAGTTCTTTCCTTTCCTTTGGGAGTATTGCTCGCCCTGGGGAGACAAAGTTCTTTGCCAGTCGTCAAACTGTTTTCAACATTATACATTGAAATTGTGCGCGGTTTGCCATTAATTGGCATCTTGTTTTTAGGTCAAGTGATGCTGCAATTATTCTTGCCGCCAGAATATCCCAAATTAGATAGAGTAATTAGAGCCATTGCCGGATTAACATTATTCAGTGCGGCATACTTGGCAGAAAACGTGCGCGGGGGCTTGCAGGCTGTGCCCAGGGGGCAAATAGAAGCAGCAAGGTCGATCGGGCTAAACACACCCCTACTCACAATTCTGATTGTACTACCTCAAGCATTGCGAACAGTCATTCCGGCGATCGGCGGACAATTCATCGGATTATTCATGGATACATCCCTACTTGCCCTATTTGGAATGTTAGAATTAATCGGCATATCCCGCGCAATTTTAGCAAATCCATCCTACATCGGCAGATACGCCGAAGTGTACATATTCGTCGGCATCATTTATTGGGTATTTTGCTACTCAATGTCATTAGCCAGCCGCAAAATAGAACGCAGTCTAGAAAAAAGTCATTAGTCCGTAGGGGCGGGTTCACCAGCAAAATAAAACTCTCAACCCAAATATATATAAACCCGCCCCCTCCCAACCCAAATATATATAAACTAGCCTCACTGAATCAATCATCAGACAATAATTACCAGTCATTATTTAAAGGAGAAAATTATGCAAGATAAACTAACAGCCCCAGAAACAGTAATCGTAGCAGAAAACGTCCACAAATGGTACGGACAATTTCACGTACTACGCGGCGTCAGCATGAACGTCAACCGAGGTGAAGTCGTCGTTGTGATGGGCCCATCGGGTTCGGGTAAATCGACGTTTATTCGCACTTTCAACGCTTTAGAAGCATATCAACAGGGCAAAATCACGATCGACGGCATAGAACTTTCCCACGACTTGCGCAACATCGACAAAATCCGCCAAGAAGTAGGAATGGTGTTTCAGCAATTCAACCTGTTTCCCCACTTGTCCGTCTTGCAAAACGTCATGCTAGCGCCCGTGTGGGTGCGTCGCTGGCCCAAGAAAAAAGCCGAAGAAGTAGCGATGCAACTATTAGAAAGAGTGGGAATTTTGGAACAAGCACAAAAATATCCCGGACAGCTATCTGGCGGACAGCAGCAGCGGGTAGCAATTGCACGTTCTTTAGCAATGCAGCCTAAAATCATGCTGTTTGACGAACCGACATCAGCATTAGACCCGGAAATGGTGCGGGAAGTTTTAGATGTAATGCGCAATTTGGCTGAAACTGGAATTACAATGGTAGTAGTAACTCACGAAGTCGGGTTTGCGCGCGAAGTTGCCGATCGCATTGTATTGATGGACGGCGGCGTTTTAGTTGAAGAAGCAGGGCCGGAAGAGTTTTTTCAGCATCCGAAGGAAGAACGCACGCGCAAGTTTTTATCTCAGATATTGTAGACTTAAATTACATACTAATACAGGTTCGTAGTGAGGACTTTTGTGCGCAGGAATTATGAGGGCGAAAGTGCTCACTACGGACCCGTGTGGGGGTTTTTTTTTTGTTTTATTGCCGTGACATGTATTAAAGCGTTTCA
>JAJAYT010000594.1 GCA_026786085.1 Microcoleus sp. CAN_BIN18
CCCGAATACCGAACCCCTGATGGCAATGGAACCTCTAGTTACCCCAAATAATGGGCCGAACTTGGAAAAAACTCCCGCCAGCATTCCGACGATTCCAGATCCCCCGCTTTCGCCCTCGGTTCCTGTTACAACTGAATCGGTGGGAACAGGAATAAATACTTCTCCTCCGGTTGCTGGGAACCAACAGCCTACAGGTGTGGCGAAAACTCAACTGCAACAGCAGTCTGCCCGCCTGATACACGTTCAGACAGATACGCCGATGGAATTGCCTCACAGTTTGTCAGTGGTTCATATAGGTAAGCCAAATGACCTAGTACCACCGGATATTGATGTTTCGGGATTTGCTAATTCTGAGATAGTTTCTCGGGTACACGCAAATCTCCGAGTGGAGGGAGATGCTTGCTACCTAGAAGATGTAGGCAGTTCTAACGGCACTTACGTCAATAATACTCCCCTGCCCAAGGGAAACCGACATCGGTTGAGAGCGGGAGATCGTATCTCTCTGGGCAAAGGTGATCTGGTTACGTTTCTATTTCAAATCTCTTAGATCGAGTTTGGATTGGGCTAGAGAAAGTCTAAAATCTAAAATCGCATCTTGAGGCGCTCTACCAAAACTCAATGCTGCCAATGTGATTAAGCTGACCTTGCTACATCCACTCCAGTCTATACCTGTCCGCAGTTGGATATTTGAAGACGAGCAGGTCGTCCGGATCGGACGATCGAATGAAAACCATGTTGTTCTTTTTAGCGCTGTGGTTTCTCGTCGTCATATCGAATTGCGGCGCAGCGGCATAACTTGGGAACTAATTAATTTAGGTACCAACGGCACTTACCTCGATGGTAAGCCGATCGCTAAGGTTCCCATTGTGGACGGTCTGATCGTTCACTTGGCTCGATCGGGCCCGAAAATTCAAATCAACGTCGGGCCGAATCAGTCCTCATCCTCAGCCCAGCTAGGACAAATTAGCGCCAAGGAAAGGGATTCTAAGGCAATTCATGCTCCTTCCGAGGGCACGCTCCTTAGCACGATGCCTATTTCCGAACCAAAAGAAATTGGTACTTCCAGGGAAGAGGAGGATTTAACGGAGGCAGAAAATACTCGTTCTTATTCGGAAGAAGAATGTTAAATCGGCATCTTTGGACGATCGATATTTTACGCATGGCGGCACTCAGGAGTTTATTTTATGAGTACATCACAACAACAGATTGTTAGACGCAGCGAACTGCAGGGCCGCCGTACGATCGACCGCAGAACTGCGGAAGAGGTCGGCAGGGTCGATCGGCTTTGGCTCGATGCTAATTCCCAACGGGTGATCGGCTTTACTTGCAAGTCGGGACTTTTGGGTAGCAAAAAAACTTGGTTCGCTTGGGCGCAAGTTGATAAGGTGGGCGAAAATGTTTTTGTCACCATTAACCCGGAACTGCCGGAATTGCATCAGCCGGAACAAGCTGTTTGTCCGATCGGGCTTGAGGTGCTCACAGACGCCGGCAATCAGGCAGGTACGGTGGTTGACTACCTATTTGATGTTCGGACTGGTTCTGTTACCGATTACCTATTTAAATCCAGTGGCTGGCGTGGCGTTTTAGACGGGATTTACTTGTTACCCGTGGCAGCCATTTCGACCATCGGTAGCAAGCGGGCGATCGTGTCTGAGGCTGCTGTATCTGAGCCCGTGCAGTATGCAGAGGGACTGCATAAAAAAGTAGGCATGGTAGCAGAGTTTTTCCAAGATGACTTCGATAAAACTCTCAAAAATGTGGAGGGGGTAAAGCGGGGCGCTCAGAATCTAGCAGGAAAACTCCAAGACAAAGCTCTAGAAGTCAGGGATGTAGCTCAAGAAAAAGTTGCAGAGTTGAAGCGACAAAGGAATGAATCTACAACACCACACCCGGTGGAGCCACCAAACTCAGATTTGACCTAAAGTGCAGGCTTCGAGATTGTCGCCCTCCAATTAATTGCCGATCGCATTTTTGGGCGGCGACTTCCAGGAAGGTAAGTATTTTTGGCAGATCAAATTGAAGGTTTCTCGATTATAATTCCACTGCCACTTAAAGCATTGTATTTTAAAGATATCAGATCAATCAAGAAAATGTTAGCAACTCAAAAAGACGTATCCTGTTTGATACAACTCATCTCTTGCACCATTAACAATAGTGCCTTTCACCTGCTGGCAGGATGCCCACCCCACAAGAAAATTTACTCTTTGTGGAACAGGCCCTCCTAGCATATTCTTGAGAATAGTGCAAGATGTGAGATACAACTGATATCTTGCACCATTCTCAATTACTTGTCCATAAACAGGCTAGGAGGGTCTGTTCTTGAGAATAGTGCAAGATGTGAGATTCGACCAAAAAAAATTTTATCTAAAGGGATTAGCAGTGAACTGATAACGCTTTTAAGAATTAATTTATTTGTGGTTTTATCCCAAAAAATCTATGTTGAACTATCCCCATTTATGCCTGGCCTTGGAGTGTCAAAATATTAGTGATTACCTTAACTCTGCTACATCCTATCCAGTCTGTCCCAGTTCAAAGTTGGTGTTTTGAATCTGAATCGGTGGTTCGGATCGGTCGATCGAACGATAATGATGTAATTATTTACAGTGCAGTAGTTTCGCGCCACCACGTAGAACTCTGGAATCAAGCCTATGGCTGGGAAATTATTAATTTTGGTGCTAACGGCACTTATGTAGATGATAAACCGATCGCTCAGGTGTCAGTCACGGACGGGATGACGATTCGCTTGGGCAATTCTGGGCCAAAAATTCGGATTCGGGTGGGCGCGACTCTGGAACCGAGCCCAATAAACAACTCATCCCAGCCAGAATTCGCCACTCAAAACGATGAAGTTTCCCAGGAAGAGTCAACTATTTGGTCTTTAAATGAGGGAATCATCGAAAACGATGAAGATGGAACTCTGACTCAAATCGATCTTCTTAACTGAATAAGCTGTCGCGCATCTAAATTGTATTTTTTGTGCGGGCTACGACAGCCCAGCTTATCAACCTTCTACGGATAAGATTTGGGGGATATCGGTCGATATTACCCCAGTTTCGTTGCTTGCCCATCGGCGGTAATCGGAGAGCAACTGGTACATCAACCGCTGTTTGACACTCATCAGTACACTTTTGAGCAAACCGTTGCCCGTTGCTTCTAAAATCGGTTTGGGTGTCAGCCAAAACGGCGGCGGTAACTCTACTTGCACTTCCAAATCCGCTTTTCCTTTTAAGTACGTTACCCCGTTGCTTTGATCTACATAAAGCTTTCCTTGGAGATTGAGAGCAAAGCGATCGTTTATATAGTCCACACCCAAAATTTCACAGGCGACGGACTCCAAATTGATCGTGCCGTCCGACTGCGCCCACACCCTCATGTCTACTGTGGGTTGAAGGCTCAGCATCATAAATTGTAACGGCCGCATTTTCAGGCGGAAACAGTCATCGCTTAGCTGCTCTGTGCGAGTTCGATCGACTAGAGCGTTCACCAGTCGCCTCGGCTGGCGCAGATAATGTTGAATGGGAACTCGTTCCTCTGGTACGGCTAGCTCAACGGATTGGGAAGAATTAAAGTGTGTATACATGAGAAAATATCAATATATAGGATTCGTAAGCATATCTTAATAAACTATAACCTTTTTCAGGCAGTCTAAGTAGCGCACTCGGGCAATGTCATCCGAGAAATCACGGAGCCAAGCTTTCGGGACTCCAGCTAATTTTTTGATCATACTTCCTAGCTGTTGAAAGGAAAGCAAACAGTTGTAACGTAAAATTAGTGACTATGAAAATTTCGTTAGCGAAGCCCTCGAAGAGGATCGCACATCTCGGCCCTGTCGGTACTAATGCAGAAACAGCCGCTCTGGCTTATGTCAATTGGTTGAGCCTGGAAAAAACTAACTCCGAATACACCCTGTGTCCTTATTCCACCATTTCTCAGGCACTAGAGGCATCTGCCTCTGGGCTGGTTGACTTGTCAATTGTGCCGATCGAAAATTCGATCGAAGGTAGCGTCACAGTCACGCTAGATACCCTGTGGCGGCTCGATGTACTGCGAATTAAACACGCCTTGGTTTTGCCGATTTCTCACGCGCTACTGTCAAATGCTAAAAGTTTTGACGAGATTCAAAAAGTTTACTCTCACCCGCAAGCCCTGGCTCAGTGTCAGTTGTGGTTGGGCGAGTTTATCCCAGGGGCCCAGTTAATTCCGGCGAATTCAACCACCGAAGCATTGGAGTACCTGCAAGATAGCAGTATAGCCGCGATTTCTTCCCCAAGAGCAGCCGAACTCTATAATTTGCCGATGCTAGCGAGCCCAATTAATGATTATCCCGACAATTACACTCGATTTTGGGTACTCGGTAGGGATGGATCTGAAATCGGAAACGCCCCACAAACAGACGGCTCATCAATTACATCTGCCACCAAACCAGTGTCTAACTCGCACCTCAATGCAGAAGGGCTCAATCGTACTCACATATCACTAGCTTTTAGCGTACCTGCCAATATGCCAGGAACACTGGTTAAACCTTTGCAAGTATTTGCCAGTCGCGGTATTAACTTAAGTCGGATTGAATCTAGACCGACTAAGCGATCGCTCGGAGAATATATTTTCTTTATGGACTTTGAAGCGGATGCTTGCTCTACATTAGTTCGATCGGCACTAGAAGAGTTGAAAATCTATACTGAGACTTTAAAAATATTTGGTTGTTACACTGTACTGTAGTATAGTGTTCATGTAGTCTACTCTTAAGTATTTAAAGTTAGGGGGCTAGCAACATGAATGCTGATGAACTTCTGAAGCGATATGCTGCCGGGGAAAGAAATTTTCATGAAACCAACTTGCAAGAGGCTTCTTTGCCAGAAGCTTTCCTGAGTCATATTAATCTAGCCTGTGCCAATTTGAAAGAGATTAATTTAAGCTTGGCAGACTTGAGTTGGGCAAACTTAATCGGTGCAAATCTCAAGAATGCTTGCTTACTAATGACTGAATTAAGTTGGGCAAACCTGAGCGGCGCAGATTTGAAATTCGCGAGATTAACAGGGGCTGACTTGATTCAAGCAAACCTGAACAATGCCAATTTGAGTGATACTAAAATGATTGGTGTAAATTTGACTGGGGCATCCTTGAAAGAGGCTAATTTAATGGAAGCAAACCTGATAGAGTCTTGCTTGGATCTGGCTGACCTCAGAAAAGCTAATTTAACTGAGGCTAAGTTAAGGGGAGCAAGTCTGAGAAAGGCTAACTTGAATGGAGCATTTTTGTATGAAGCTAATTTTCAGGGGGCTGATTTGAGACAAGCTGACTTGCGCGGCGCTAATTTGAGTGGTGCATTTTTGTGCGGAGCAAATCTGGAAGGAGCTCAATTAAATGGGGCTATTTTCAGCGGTGCTATACAGTTTTGTGTTCGACAAGTTTGATATCAATAAATTGCGTAGCGAAGGCTCTGTTAAGTAAGGACTCAAAAATATAGTATAGCTTTTATCAGGTAAATTAGGTGTGGCTGGGCATTGGTAATTGGAAATTGGAAATTGGAAATTGTATTAATACATTAGACATCTCCAATAATTTTTGTGAAACAGGCATCGCTTCGAGTTCGCTCAGGCCACAGCCTTTCTGTTCAAAACTGGAAATTCTTGCGATGTCTATTACCTAAAATTTCAAGATGTTCCAGTTCATCAGTAATTGATACCTTAATTCATCAAAGCCAGCCATCGCAGTCGGAGCCTGAAACCATCGGTTTCGGCAAGTCCGATAATTTTAAGGCGTTGCTGGATTGAGGTATGAAACCTTGGGTAGGGGCAATTCATGAATTGCCCCTACCCAAGGTTGTAGCGATCGCATAATTGATGAATCATACCCAGAATCAGCAACGCCAATTTTAACAGTTGACAGTTGACAGTTGACAGTTGACAGCGAAGTTTTTAGGCAGGGGATTTAAGCCCCTGTCTAAAAACAATCCACCTAAAGGTGGGGGCTTAAATCCCCTATGCTTTGGTTAAAAATCTAAATTCTCTGATTCAAAATAGGTATAACTTGTGAATGTAATGTTGGAAAGAGCTTGGACTCTCAAGCAAAATTTGATTGAGTTTGTGCTGGATGCTGAGGGAGAGTTGGCGGTAGCTTTAGAAGCTTTTGCCGCAGCTCGATCGACTGGCGAACGCTACGATATTGCTCAGCAAAATCAAGTGATTGACAGTTTTACAGTGGAAGGTAAAGTCGGAGACAAAACGCCGATCGACATTTTTGTCGAAAGTCAGCCGGATTTAACCGAGGGCGATCGCAGTTTGCTAGAAAGTTGGCGACACAGAAGCTTCATCGGCTTATTTGAAATTACTCGAATTTCGCCCGACAGCTTCGATGTGACAAACTGGCTGACTGCTAAGCACTATGCTGTTCAGCCTAACAGTGCGAATTTCCAGCAAGAAATGTCTCGCTTTAAGTTAGGAGAAATCTTGCGGGCTCGGATTGCTCCCCTCACCGATGACTGGTGGATACTCTCGGGCTCTCCCATCCCGATGGGGAATTTGGGTAAGCCGAAGTTGGCGGTGGCGATCGGCAATTTCAAGCAAAATTACAAAAATCACCTGTACAGCGACGCCCCGGAATTGTTAGAGCAAGCTTGGGAATCGGTAGAAAAGTATCACGAAGATTTTATCGAATTTTTTGGCAGTGATGAAGTGACGCTATCGGGATATCACCTGAATAAACGGTTGGCTGAATTTCAGGAAGTGATGACTAAAAAACGCCTAGCTGATCTTGGTGTCGATGGAACTAAATCTCTCGCGGATATGGTTGAAGATGCTGGAGTCGATCGAGAAGAAGTCAAAGCAGCCGCCATCGCAGCATCAGGTGCGGATGCTAAAGCCGTTGAAGTGTTGCTCGACAGCAATGCTAGTTCAAAAATGGTAGTACCGAAAGCCGAATTGCCCGATCGCTTCAAAAAAGCCGAACAGGTGACAGCACTTTCTCATCCCCGCTGGGGACAAACCTTTTTGTCTACCTACGCTCAATTTACCACCATGCTAGCAACCGAAGACTTTTCAACTGTTCCCGGCTATGAGAAGCTGGTTCGCAACTATCTAGAAGATCCGGCAATAATGCCTGGATTTGGCGGCGGTTAGCTAAAGTTAATCCACCGAAATTAGGACAAATCTTGCAAACTGTATTGGAACGCACCGACTTTCAGATCGATCGCGATTTAGATGCCCTGCTGCAAGAGTTTAAAAAACCCTTAGAACCCGAACTCCCCGAAATTGCCAGTGTTCCCGTGCACCTAGACAAATTATTTCAGGAAGCTTTAGGCGAAGTTAACAAGTCAAAGTCCAAACCGCAGGACAAAAAGAAAAGCTCTAAAGGCTTTAAATCCTGATACTAGGAACAGGCTTTTCGGCCTGTTCCTAATTTTCATTGTAGACTTATTCAGAAATCAGGTTTTTTTAACAAAGATGTGTAGTGCCTCGTCAGGAATATTGGTTGAAAAGCCCGGTTTTTTCAGTTTATTTACTTAACTCCTGTTGATTCTGGACTTCCGTATTGTTCCTGTCTCAACCCGGTTGATCGTTGCCACGATCGAGCTAAAATAACGCAATTATGTTAAGAAACCCGGTCTCTGCATAAGTCCGGTAATTGTGGAACAGGCTTTTAGGCCTGTTTTTCATCTGCGTGCTGATATCAAATTTTCCGCATTATCCGTAAAATCACTGATTCCTAAAATTTGAATGAGGATTGGCGTTTTCATGTACAGGAGTGACGCAGAAACAGCGTTTTTTTTACGATAATACTTCCTTTTCACCCTTTACCGAGGTTGAAAAACCCCGGAATATTACTCAGGAGTGCGTCAGTCCTATTTAATTAACAATTAAAAAATCAAAACTATTTTCAGTAATATAACTTAGCCTAACAATTTTATTTATGCGTCAAACTTTCTAGCATTACTGATCGGTTTCGCCACAGGGAATTAGGATCGCCATTAAGGCTACACCGCTGAAGTTCAAGATTTATTTCTTTTGACACTTGACTCCAATAATCTGGTATGCTCATAAAATGAATAACATCTTTTAATCGTCGCAAGTTTGAGGACTTCCTACAATGAGCCAAAAAGTATTTAATCATTTGGAACAGTTGCAGGCACATATCGATGAACTGCCTCCAGACCAAAAGGCGATTTTAAGTATCAATGTTAACCATTTATCCGCAGCTTTGCAGGAATTGACGATCGAGTTTCAACTGCTTTGGAATTCCCAGGTAGGCCGAGCCAGCGAAGACAAAATAAATTCAATCTTTCACCCAAAAATTGCACAGCAAGCTGCTACAATTAGACAGTTAGAAAGAGAGTTAGAGCAAAGTCAGGTGCAGTACAAAAAGGTGACTCAGGCGCTGACACAAGGAGAAGCCAGACTGCAAACTATCCTGCGCAACTCTTCCGATTTAATTACAATTATTGAAGCTGACGGGCGGATACGAGACCAAAGTCCAGTTGCACTAGAGCAGATTTTAGGCTACAAACCCGAACAAAGAATTGGCGAATTCCACAGCGATTTGCTGCACCCAGATGATGTACCCGCTTGGCAAGCATATTTTGCCAAATTACTCAAACAGCCAGGGATTGCACCGCCGATATTCTATCGGAAACGCCACGCTAGCGGTGACTGGGTGTATTTAGAAGTGATTGCTAACAATTTGCTGTACGATTCTAGCATCAACGGCATAGTCATCAATTCCCGCGATATCACAGAGCGGAAGCTCTCAGCAGCAGCTTTAGAAAAATCGCAAAAGCAAATCGTTAATATCTTAGAAAATATCACAGATGGCTTTTATACGATAGACCCCCATTGGCAGTTTACCTACGTCAACCCGAAAGCAGAGGAGTGCTTGCACAGAAAGCGTCAAGAGCTTTTAGGTAAAAACATTTGGGATCAGTTTCCCGACACAGTGAACACGATTTTCTTCAAGCAATTTTACCGCTCGGTATCTGATAACGTTAATGTTAAATTTGAAGGATATTATCCGCAGCAAAATATCTGGCTGGAAATCGAGGCTTATCCGTCGGAAGAAGGTTTATCGGTGTTCTTTCAAGATATCACCGATCGCAAAAACACAGAACAGGCGCTGCAAAAAATACACTCTCAGCTCAGACAGCAAAGCAAGCTGCTAAATACTGTACTCTCAACTACACCGGACAGACTGTTAATGTTCGATCTCTGTGGGCGATTAACTTATATCAACCGCGCCGGATTAGAGTTAACACTCCTGTCAAAAACCTGCATTTTAGGCAAAACATTGAAGAAATTGGCTTGCCACCAGAACTGATTAAACTCCTCAATCATTGCTGTGAAAATATACTAGCAACGGGACAAAGTTTAACAACAGAAACTGACTTTATTAATCCGCGTACTGGGCACAGGAATTATTGCAGCTACATCTTTAGCCCCATCGTGAGTGCGAAGGGCAGCATCGAAGCAGTTCTCGTTACAAATAGAGACATTACTGAACTCAAAGAAGCCGAAGCAGCCCTGCGCGCATCGGAATCTCGCTACCGAATCTTATCGCAAATTACCTCAGATTTTGCCTATTCTTTTAATTTATTGCCTGACCAAACCTGGGGCTGCGAGTGGATGACCGAAACTTTTACGCGGATTACAGGTTACACTCCATCAGAAATTGCAACTTCCGGCTGGCCAGAATGCAACTGCATTCATCCCGAAGATCGAGAAATGTTGCAGGAACAAATGCAGTCGCGCGATCGCAGCCGCAAGGAAGTCAGCGAGTATCGAATTGTCACAAAATCCGGTGAAATCCGGTGGCTGTGGGATTGCAGGCAAGTTGTGTGGGATGAAGATGACGATCGCGCTGTCGGCATTTACGGTGCTTGTCAGGACATCACCGAACACAAGCTGGTACAGGCTAAACTGTGCGAAACTAATCAAGTTCTAGAATGGTTAGTTAAAGCTTTGCCTCTGGCAGTTGTTGGTATCGATGCCAATGCTTTGGTGACGCTGTGGAATCCTGCATCTGAGCGAATTTTTGGCTGGAAGGAGTCGGAGGTTTTGGGCGAGCTTTTGCCGATCGTCCCTAGCGACGAAAACATAAATTTTTATGCCATGTTTCAGTCAGAATTGGCAGGAGAAGCGCAAGTTGCTAAGCAATGTCGGCGGCGGCGGAAAGACGGTTCGTTAATTGATGTTTGTATCTCGACTGCACCGATGCGAGATGCCCAAGGCCTGATTACCGGCACTATCAAGATTGTTTCTGATATTTCAGAAGTTAAGGGAAAGCTACAGCAGAATAGCAATTTCAAGTCCGATGGAGCGCAGCCATTTTGGGTGCGTTATGTCCGCATTCCTCACATAACAAACAAGTGAACAAGCTCGCAGCTAGCAGTAATATAACTCAAATAGGTTTGTAGTGAGGACTTTAGTCCTTCTTCGATCAAACCGGAAGGACTGAAGTCCTCACTACAAACCTGTTTTTTTCACTCTTCAACTCGTCGGACAGCCATGCGTTGCAGCGGCAGGCTGAGGATGCTAGAAGCAGTCAACAAGTAAGAAAGAACAGTAGTCAGCTTTAAACTGTGCAATAACCAACTTTCCTCTGGTAGGTGAAGTTTCAACGCGAAAACAGAGATACAGTAAACTATCGAGTAAGTAAAGCTCATCTTAATCAGGATTTCTTCACTCAAAGTGCGATCGGCGAAGCTATCCCGTACGGAATCGTCCGTCAGCACTGAGTTGCGAATATCGCCCAGCAGCAACAAACCCGCAATTGAAGCCACAAAAGAAAGTATCACAACATAGTCATGCCAGTTAAGCTCAACCATTTCTAAACTCCGCTTTGATCTTAATTTTTGGAATTAGACATCAGTCTAAAGGATAATTTTTCCGGCTCCCAGCAATAGTTACAAATTGAAACAGCCGCAGTTACAAATCGCAATGAAAATCAACCGCAACCGTCCGCAACAGCCTCGTTTAGTCTACCGCCAAGGACAATTCACCTTAAATATTGTCAAATTGGGAGTGCCTCGCCTGCATTTTGCCGATCTATATCACAGACTGCTAACTCTTTCTTGGCCACAATTTTTCCTGCTAATTTGTCTGTCGTATGTACTCACAAATTCTTTATTTGCCTTAGCTTACTTGGCGGGAGGAGATTGCATTGCGAATGCACGGCCCGGTTCATTCAAAGATGCCTTTTATTTCAGCGTACAAACAATGGCGACGATCGGCTACGGTGCCATGTATCCGCGCACGGATTACGCTAATACTATAGTTGCGATCGAAGCGTTTTTTGGTCTGTGGGGAGTCGCAATGGTGACGGGATTGGCTTTTTCGAGATTTTCTCGACCAACTGCTAGAGTTATCTTCAGCCGCGTCGCTGTAATCGCTCCTTTCAATGGTGTTCCGACTCTGATGTATCGCACTGGAAATCAGCGCTTCAACCAAATTTTAGAAGCGCAGCAGCGAGCTACTTTGATTCGCGATGAAGTAACATCGGAAGGTGAATTTATGCGGCGTTTTTACGATTTGCAATTAATGCGAAGTCAATCTCCTATTTTTGCATTAAGTTGGACGGTGATGCACGCAATTGATGAGAACAGTCCTTTGCACCAACTTACTGCCAAAGATTTGAGCGATTGTTAAGCAGAAATTGTAATTACGCTAATGGGAATTGACGAAACTGTTTTGCAAAATATTCACGCGCGACATTCTTTTGTAGCTGCGGAAATTATGTGGAATATGCGGTTTGTAGATATTATATTCCGATCGCCCGATGGCAAGCGTGTCGTTGATTATACTCGCTTTCACGAGGTGAAGCCTGTTGAATGAAAGTTTTGAGTTAGATTGTACGCGGCGGTGCGCATTGCGCCCCCTACGATTGGCCGGTTAATATGTTGAATACAATTTTATGGGAAGTGCTAAAATAGTTTGATGGTGACAAAACGTAGATTTTCCTCACTAATTACGAATATGACACTGAAAGAATTACAACCGCAACTCCTGGCTTTAAGTCCAGAGGAAAAGACTCAAGCTATACAATTTTTAGCCCAAAGTTTAACCAACTTTTGGTCTGGAATTCAAAAGACTCCCGGCGTGTGCGGCGGCGATGCTTGCATCAGACAAACGCGGATTCCTGTTTGGGTGCTGGTGAATGCTCGCCGCTTAGGTATTTCTGAATCTGAACTCCTAGAAGATTATCCGACTCTGCGTGCCGCTGACTTGGCAAATGCTTGGGCTTATGCTGAGGCATATCCTGATGAGATTGAAACAGCAATTCAAGAAAATGAGGATGATTGAAAAGTGGCACGTTTATATGCAGATGAACAATACCCAAAACGAGTTGTGGAATTTATAAGAACTTTAGGTCATGATGTTCTGACAGTACAGGAAGCAGGAAATGCCAATCAAAAAATTCCCGATGAAGAAGTGTTAGCTTTTGCATTGAGTATTGACCGCGCTATTTTAACGCTCAATCGCCGTGATTTTATCAAGCTGCATACATTACAACCAGACCATGCTGGTATCATTGTTTGTAAAGATGATTCAAATAGGGAGCGACAGTCTGCGCGGATTGATCAGGCTATTTCTAATCTCGAAACTTTGAGAGGTATGCTGATTCGAGTTAACCGCCCGTCGGACTGATTATAAGTGATAAAATACATCCACTCTGAAATTCACTTATAAGTGTATAAGTTAATTAAATTTATTAAACGTAAAATACGGCTCGCTAAAAGGCTTGCTGTATATCTCTTCTTCCTTCTTCCTTCTTCCTTCTTCCTTCTTCCTTCTTCCTTCTTCCTTCTTCCTTCTACTTACTATGCGAATAATTCATACTGCTGACTGGCATTTGGGGCGACGTTTTCGAGGAATCGATCGCACTTCCGAAATTGCGATCGCCCTCGAACAGATTTTGAAACAAGCCAAAGCCCTCGATGTCGATGCCGTGTTGGTTGCCGGAGACATTTTCGACGTTCCCAACCCTCCAGCGTACGCTGAGCGCATTGCCTATAACTTTTTTTGCGAACTTCAAGCAGCCGGAATTCCCGCAATTGCGATCGCCGGGAATCACGACTCAGCATCCCGCATCGACAGCATCGCCCAACTGCTATCCCTCGCCGGTGTTCGCGCTTTAGGCAAACCCAGGCGATCGGCAGACGGTGGCACAATTAATCTTAACACCAAAAGCGGTAAACTTTGCGTAGGAGCCATGCCTTTTGCTTCCGAACAAAGACTCTTAGATGCTAATTCTCTCTGGCAATCCGATGATGCCGATCGCCGCAAAGACTACCGCGAAATCGTTGCATATTTACTGCAAGATTTAGCCAGAGATTTTCGAGACAATACTGTGAATATTCTCATGGGACACATGAGCATAGACGGCGCTCGCTTGGCTAAATCCGAAGTCGCTTATTACACGCGAG
The DNA here is from genome assembly GCA_026786085.1 of Microcoleus sp. CAN_BIN18. Lineage (GTDB taxonomy): Bacteria > Cyanobacteriota > Cyanobacteriia > Cyanobacteriales > Microcoleaceae > Microcoleus. The sequence goes on from JAJAYT010000594.1 coordinate 13,412, forward strand.
AACAATACCTACTATCCTCGCAAACTCTGCCGCCGGAAGCTCAGTATGTCGCCCTCGGACACATCCACATTCACCAGCGCATTGCTAAGACTTCCCCCGCTTATTATTCCGGTTCTTTGATTCAGTTAGATTTCGGAGAAGCGGAACAAGAAAAAGGATTTTGCTTGATAGAAGTTGAGCCGGGAAGTCAGGCAAAAGTAGAATTTAGACCTGTGGCTTGCCACAAGCCGTTAAAAGTGCTTCAATGTGACAATGACAATCTTGATGCAGCTTTAGAAGCTCATCAGTATCATCCGGGTTACTTGAAGGTAATTGTTGAGCTGGATAGTCCACAAATCGGACTTGCCGATCGAGTTCGTAATATCTGTTCTCAAGCGCTGTTAATTGAACCGCGCTATCGAAATGAACCGCTAGAAACGACAAAGGTAACTAATATCGACCCCAATAATTTCGATCCAGCAGCAGAGTTTTGTAACTATTATCAAAACCGATTAGGAATGATACCGAAGCCAGCAGTATTGGAGGAATTTCAAAATTTGTACAAGAAGTTTAAGGAACCAGTTAATAGTTAAATTGGCCGCTCGATCCCCACTAACCCCCCTTAAGAAGAGGGGGACAAGAGTCTTTTCAAAGTCCCCCTTCTTAAGGGAGATTTAGGGGGATCGGGATATACTGCGTAAGAAGTTAGCCTCTCTTTACTATCCCCAACCTTTGCGATTGCTTCGTTCCTCTCTTCGGACATAATTGTAAAAATCCTCAATCTAAAATCAGTATGCGTCCACTAGAACTTTGTCTCGAAGGATTTACTAGCTTCCGCCGCGAACAGCGTTTGGATTTTTCTGAACTCGATTTATTTGCAATTACGGGTGCTACAGGTGCGGGCAAATCTTCGCTGCTAGATGCGATGACTTATGCTCTTTTCGGCACGACAACTCGCAGCGGCAAACAAGTAAGCGACTTGGCAAGTCAAGGTAGCGAAAATTTAAAAGTGCAATTACGTTTCGCTGTCGGTTCGGCACAGTATCGCGTGACGCGTCGGTGGCGTTTTCGCCCGAAATCTCCCGAAAATAAGGTGATTTTGGAAAGTTGGCAAAATGGTGTATGGGAAACTCTGGGGACGAGTATTGTTGCTGTTCAAAATACAATTGAACAGATTTTAGGAATGGATTTTGATACTTTTACCAGAGCAATTATTCTGCCTCAAGGTAAATTTGATGAGTTTATTAAAGGGGATGCTTCAAAACGTCGGGAAATTTTGCGCCAGCTAGCGGGATTTGAGATTTTTGAGCAGATGCGGAAGGAAGCAAATGAGCTCGCAAAGTTGCTGAAACAGGAACGGGAAATGGTGGAAAGGCAGCTAACTGAGTTGAGCGCGCCGACGGCGGATGAGGTGGCGCAGAAACGATCGCAACTTTTGAGTTTAGAGCAGCAGTTGCCTGAGTTCGATCGCGCAATTGTCAAAGCTCAAAAAGCGTTAGATGAAGAAGAACAGCTATTTTCACAAATCGCTCGCTGGATCGAGTTGCGACAAGAACTTGCTAAATTAAATGCTAGTTCTGCTGAGATGACAATTTTAGCACAGCGTTTGGAAAGAGCGCAAACTGCTAATCATTTACAGGGAGATTGGGCTTTAGTGCGATCGGCTCGCAGTCAATATGAAACCGCCGAAAATGCCGCCACCGTAGCCCGAGAGCGGTTAATCAAAGCTCACTCAGAGCTGGCAGCAGAGCAGCAGCTACTTGACGCAGCAAAGGCAAAATCAGAGGTATTAATGCCACAAATTAAAGCTCGCGAAGATGCTCTGGCTGCTGCTAAGGTATACGAAGAACAGCGGACTCAATTAGAAACTGAAGTTGCGCTCGCCCAAAAAATTCAACAGGAAAAAATCCGCTTTTTCAAAGCAGCAGATAAAGAACTACAAGCTGCTAATAATAAATTTCAGGGTGCTGGTTTTCGAGTTACTCAAGTAGCTGCGATGCTCCAGCAGTATTCGCCTGGTGGAAAGCGTTTGGAGCAGTTGCACCAAATAGCACCCTTATTGATGGAATTTCAGCTCGTAGCCAAGCAGCAAAAAACTCAGCAGCAACAGTTGGATAAATCGATCGCAGATCGGGAAAGAGCTCAACATAATTATGTCGAGGTTGCCACTAATTTGGCAGCGGCAGAAATTAAACTAAAAAAGTGCGGTAACGAGTTAGAAGCGGCGGAAGCTGCTAATACAGAATCTACGCGTTTAGAGAGTGTTGCTACTGTCAGAATGTCTCTGAGTTCTGGCGATACTTGCCCAGTGTGTGGCGGGGTGCATCCTGAGAGCGATCGGCTCCCTCCTTTGCTGAGTTCTAATATTGTTGACGTTGCGGATTTACGCCGAAAGTTAACGATAGCAACTCAAGTTTTACAAGCTGCTCAAATAGTCGCCACTGAGGGAAAAAGCGCAGTTTCATCATGTCAAGAAAAGGAGTTAGAAATTGGTCAAATATTGAAACTTACCGGGGAAAAAGTTGCTGAATTGCAGCAGCAAATCACTCAAATTCTGGAAACTCCTCAGTGGGAAGTCTTGCAATTACAGCAGGAGTTGACAATGCTAAAAGAGATCGATCGCCAATATCGCGAAACCGAACAGCAGTTCCAAATGGCATCATTTGAATATGAAAATTTTCAACAAAAATTCAATTTTGCAGTGGTAATTCAAGCAGCTAAACAGCAAGAATATCAAGATGCGATCGCCGAATCAGACCGCCGACAACAGCAGTTACAAAGTTGTGTCAATGCGCTTTATCAAATTACCGAGTATCAACCTTATGCTAATTTAGCAAAAGCCTTAGAACAAGACAAGCAAGACTTGGTGAATCTGCTAAAAGTTGCAGAAAAATCTTATCAAATTGTTCTAAATACTGCGATCAAAGCAGCAGAGAGAGAGCAACAAGCTGGAGAGGTTTTTGCACAAGCAGCGGCTGAGAAACAGCAGTTAAATTTGGATTTTTCAGCAAAATTAATAGCGGCTGATTTCACAGAAGAGACCTTTTTAGCAGCGGTGGCGACAGTTAAGGAACAATCGGAATGGGAAAATACGATTCGCTGTGTGCGCGAGTCAACAATTCAGTTAGAGACGCGGGAGAAGGATTTGAGTGAGGCGATCGCAGGTAGGACTACTGATGAAGATAATTTAGCACAAGTGCGATCTGCAAAACACACCGCCCAACAAAATCTCAAACAAGCCAACAACCACCGCGCCGAACTTTTAGCGTGGATTCAAGTAGCCGCCCAAAACCTCGAACAAGCCGAAAGACTGTCGCAGCAAATCACAAATTTCACAGAACAAGAGCAAACTTACCACACATTAGCGCAAAATCTGAAGTCGAACGAGTTTCAATCTTACATTTTAGAACATTTAGAAGCAGAATTAGTCGGCAGTGCCACATTGATTTTGCAAGAATTAACCGAAAATCGGTACAAGTTAAAAAACCAAGAAGGTGAATACTGGGTAACAGATAATTGGAATGGCGGCGAAGCCAGACGAGTGCGAACACTTTCAGGTGGCGAAACCTTTGCGACTTCCTTATCAATGGCTTTAGCTTTGTCAGAAAAACTCTCGCAAGGTGCTCAGTTAGGTAGCTTATTTTTAGATGAAGGATTTGGAACTTTGGACACCGAAACTCTTGAAAGTGTTACTCAAATTTTAGAATCTTTGCGACATAGAGAAAGGCTGATTGGAGTGATTACCCACGTTCGAGGATTGGGCGAAAGATTGCCTGCACAAGTTAAAGTGTTCAAGTCGCCGCAAGGTTCTACAATAGAAGTTCAAAGAGTTTAAGTAGAATGAAGTTCGGCAACGGATTTTGTAACGGATTTAACGGATGTTTGGTAACGGATGTCAGGAAGAAGGAAGCAACAATCTATAATGCCAAATAGTAGCTTATTTACCTGAGAAAAGCTATATTCTACAGCGGTTCTGAAAAAAGTGAGGTATGCCCTATGCTGGATAGTACCTCATCTTTCTGAGAAAAGCTATATTCTATATTTCCTGTGTTTCTTCTTCTGTAAAGATAGGGGGCCACAATTCAGAAACGGGCAATTCCCAACCAGGGAAAAGTTCTGGTATTGTTAAAATATCGCCATTTTGTAAAATTTGTGGTTCGCCAGCAGAACGATAAATCTTCACTGTTTCGGCATCAGGATCGATCGCAATTCCGACAATCGCTCCGAGCTCAACAAACTTCAAAACCTTGGTTTCGATAGGCTTAAGGCGATCGCTCTGAGACTTAATCTCTACCACCAAATCGGGAACA
>JAJAYT010000595.1 GCA_026786085.1 Microcoleus sp. CAN_BIN18
AGCTAAATAGGGGTCGATAATTTCTAAATCTTCGATGACTGGCTGTGCTTCGTAGAGGAGAGCATTTAAGAAACTAATTAAAATGTCTTTACTGTCATCCGAGCCGAAGATTTTTTTAAAGGCAAAGTCGGTTTTGGGGTTAATGAAACTCATGGTAGTTGAAATTTCTTAGAGGTTGAGAGGTTGAGGTGAGAATTATTTAAGCTATCTCACTATCATACAATATTCAGCATTGGCTTCGCGGACGATCGCCCAACCAGCCCCAATACCCATGCAAGTCCCCAGTCTGCGGTTAGAGAGTCAATTCTTTAATCTAAAATCTCAAATCCACCGAGGCCAGAAGTCATTTTTCCCAAATAGCTAACTGAGGAACGTTTTGCGAAGGTTAAAGTCATGGTATAAAAAGCATCTGAGAATCTGCTAAAAAATCAGCTATGAAGTTTGTCTGCGTTTTATCCCCTCAACGGTTGCTTTCTGCTGGTATCGCATTGCTCGCTGCGATCCTCTTCGAGGGCTTCGCTAACGAGTGCGGTGCATGGCTCGTCGCTCCCAATGCGGCGCAAGCCAACACTCCTGGGCAAAATCATTCGTCTCTGTCGCCGAAAATCCTGGCTAGTAACGATGTTAGTTGCGATCGCGCGCGATCGCCCCAAACTCGCTGTGAAGTCGGCGGTTTGTTCGTCAAGACTCAAAATACGGGATCAGAAAAGACCTTTCCTCTCAAGCGGACTGAAGTTAAAGCGAAAATTGCCGGCAATATCTCCCGCGTCGAAGTTGTACAGAAGTTTGAAAATCCTTTTCCCGAATCTTTAGAAGCTGTTTATGTATTTCCTTTGCCCGATGAAGCGGCGGTGGATGACATGGAAATTAAAATAGGCGATCGTATTATTAAAGCTGATATCAAACGCCGCGATGAAGCTTTGGAAATTTACCAAAAAGCTCGCCAAGAAGGCCGGACTGCGGGTTTGTTGGAACAAGAACGCGATAATATTTTTACTCAGTCTCTCGCTAATATCAAACCGGGAGAAAAAATAGAAGTTAGGATTCGCTATACCGAGAGTCTCAAGTTTGTCGGCGGCGATTACGAATTTGTGTTTCCCACAGTGGTTGGGCCGCGCTATATTTCGCAAAATACTACCGATGCCGATCGCATTAACCCGCCTGTTTTGCCTCCAAACACGCGATCGGGTCAAGATATCGCTGTTTCGGTAGAAATAGATGCTGGAGTGGCGATCGGCAATGTCCGCTCTACTTCCCATCAAATTACCACAAACCGCAGCGGCAATATTGTGCAAGTCCAATTAGCCAATGCTGACACAATTCCCAATAAAGATTTAATTCTGCGCTATCGAGTAGCCGGCGAAAATACTCGCGCTACAGTCCTGAGTCAATCCGACCAACGGGGCGGTCATTTTGCGACTTATTTAATTCCGGCATTAAACTACAAAACTAATGAAATTGTACCAAAAGATGTCGTGTTTTTGATGGATACTTCCGGTTCTCAACAGGGCGATCCGCTAGCAAAATCTAAGGAGTTGATGCGCCGCTTCATTCAAGGGCTGAATCCCAACGATACTTTGACAATTATGGATTTTGCTAACACTACGAAAGCGCTTTCAACTACTCCTTTAGCAAATACGGCGGCCAATCGACAAAGCGCCATTAATTATATCGACAAGTTACAAGCTAACGGCGGCACTGAACTGCTCAACGGCATTCAAACTGTGATGAAGTTTCCGGCTGCACCAACGGGAAGGCTGCGGAGTATTGTACTAATTACTGACGGTTACATTGGTAATGAAAATGAAGTGCTGGCACTGGTGCAGCGGAGTCTAAAACCGGGAAATCGACTTTATAGTTTTGGTGTCGGTAGTTCGGTAAATCGGTTTTTGCTTAACCGTTTGGCGGAAGTCGGAAGAGGCACGTCTCAAGTAATCCGTCAAGATGAACCGTCAGCAGCAGCAGCAGAAAAGTTTTTCCGCCAAATTAACAATCCGGTATTGACTAATATTCAAGTTAGTTGGGAAGGAATTGGGGAAAAACCGGAGATTTATCCGATCGCGCCCCCAGACTTATTTGCGAGTCAACCGCTGGTTTTGTTTGGCAAAAAGACCGATCGATCCCCCGGCAAACTTCGCATCCGCGGCACTCAAGCGGGCGGCAAAGCTTACGAGCAGATTTTACCTGTAAATTTTGCTCAATCTGGCGAGCGGCTGCGGGAGTCAACGTCAGTCGCAGCAACGGCTACGGATTTTGGCAATTCGGCGGTAGCTCAACTTTGGGGGCGATCGCGCATTAAATATTTAATGAATCAAATGTTTGGGGGCGACACTAAATCTCTGGTGGAAGCTGTGACTAATACTGCTCTAACTTATCACTTACTGTCGGAATACACGGCGTTTGTGGCGGTGAGCGAAGAAGTGCGAGTCGATCCAGATGGATCGCGCCGTCGCGTGCAAGTGCCTGTAGAATTGCCGCAGGGTGTCAGCTATGAAGGTATTTTTGATGCGGAGAAGGACGAGCAAACTAGAGGCCGGGTTCGCAGTCTTACCCCGACTCGCGGCCCGGTACCGGTGAGTCCAGCTCCTACTATCACGGAGCAAGCCCCTTACAGCCAACCACGATCGCAGAAACCAAAGGCTTCTCGTTTGCAAGTAATTAGTGCCGAAGGCTTGGATGCAGGGACTCGCGCTGCTCTGACTCAATACCTGCAATCTGTTAATCTCCCAGCGGGGGTTAGCGGCGAGACGGTGTGGGATGTATCCATACAAGACGGCCGCGTTGTGAAAGTGGCGATCGACACTCAAACCTCGACGCTGCAAGCAACAGACGCCATTGATAGTCTCAAGAAAGCCTTAACTTCCTGGCAACCTCCCGCAGGATTTAAGGGCACGCTGCGGCTGAAATTGCGGATTAATGTCGATGTTAAGGAATGACTATCTATGTCAAGAAACATTAACTTTTAATTCAAACATACCGAAACCAGGTTCGCAACCGCGAGAACAATATAAAATCTTTATTAAGAGATCGCGTTTGAACAGAAAGTAATGTTATCTGAAGTTATACCGTTTGATGCCAACGCTAAAACAGTCTAATTTTTGTAACAGTAGAATTTCTGAAACAACCTGAAGAGTAAAGATTTCTCGCTCGAACCCCCCAATCTGAGAAGGTATGACGCCCTATGGAAGTTAGCGAACTGCTCAACAATTACGAAAAAGGACAAAGAGACTTTGCTGGAGCGGATCTGCGCGGGGCAAACCTCAGCGGAGCAATATTAATCGGAGTCAACCTTTCGCGAGCTAATCTTTCCGGGGCGAACCTCAGCAGAGCGTTTCTCACCAAAGCAACACTCAAAGGCGCACAGATGCACAGAGCAAATCTGAGTTTTGCCAAAATGGGCGAAATCCAACTCTCAGACGCAGATTTGACAAAAGCTAATTTGAGCGGAGCTTTTTTGGTAAAAGCAAAGTTACCGAGAGCAAATTAAGCGGCGCAACTTTAACCAGCGCCAACCTGCGGAGTGCTGTGTTGTGGAATGCCAATTTATGCAGCGCTGACTTGCAATTAGTTAACTTCCTGGGCGCGAATCTAACGGGAGCTAATTTTAAATGGGCAAATCTTTATGGTGCAAAGCTCAACAGTGCCAAACTTTTTGGAGCTCAATTAACCGGAGTCAGTTTGCGGCGAGCGCAGTTGACAGGGGTGAATCTCTGCGGTGCAGATTTGAGCGGCGTGAATGTCAGCGAAGCTAAACTGATGGGAGCTAATTTGGAAGGCTCGAATTTGACGGGAGCAAATTTCAGCGCGGCTCAGTTGCGGGGAGTGAAGTTGGCGGGAGCAAACTTAACCGGGGCTAAGTTGAGGGGAAGTTGTTTGATCGGGGCAAATCTGAATTGGGCAAAGCTGTGTCAAGCAGATTTGATGGCAGCAGATTTGAGCGAGGCGACTTTAATAGGAGCTAATTTAGATAATGCTTTGTTGGCTGGAGCTATTTTGCCGGAATCTACTAGGCGCTACTTTTCTTTAGCTGGGGTGTGCAAAGTCAATTCTTGGGAAGTTGCGGAAGTTAATTGTTGACTGTTGACTGATGACTGTTAACTGTTGACTGTTAACTGTTGACTGATGACTGTTGACTGATAACTGATAATTAATAACTATGACAGTTAATTTTGGGTTGGTGCTGGTAACTGCGGCATCGGAGGCAGAGGCGGAGAATATCGCCAAATCTCTCGTCGAAAATAAGCTGGCTGCTTGTGTGAGTTTGTCACCAATTCGCTCGATTTATACTTGGCAAGGCGAGATTCATTCCGAGTCAGAGTGGCAGTTGGTGATTAAAACTGATTTGGCTAAATTTGAGGCTATAAAAACAAAAGTTCAGGAACTCCATTCCTATGAAGTTCCCGAAATTATTGCTATTCCCATTATCGCTGGTAGCGAGGCTTATCTCAATTGGATTGGACAATCTTTAGGTTCGTGTCAGGACTTTAGTCCTAAATTCTTTTGAGAAGACGGACTGAAGTCCGTACTACAAACCAAAAAATTCAGGAGTGAGGACTTCAGTCCTAAATTCTTTTGAGAAGACGGACTGAAGTCCGTACTACAAACCAAAAAATTCAGGTTCGTAGTGAGGACTTTAGTCCTTGATTATACACAAATCAAAAAGGACTGAAGTACATACAACAAAACCTCGCAAACCTACATATTTTGACTGCTAGGGCCTATGACGCCGACTTTGTGACGAAAACTTAGTTCGCCGCCAAACCAGCCTGTAACGCCCAGCAAGCTGGCAACGACGATCGACAATCCTAAACCTGTAAATACGATCGGCTCAGCAGCATTTCCTTGGCGCAACACCAAGTTAATCAGCGAAAGTACCAGAGCCGCCACATTGCCGCCCATGTGCAACCAACCGGCACTACGATCGCGCACTCTTTTAATTCGTGTAAAATCTAAAAAGCCCGCGATTCCCGCCAAAATCCCCGCAGCAAAACCGCTACCGATCAGCCAAACCGAAGCTCTCGCCCAAAACGGATCGCTTGTCAGCCAATAACCGATATCCGTGCCTGCGGCTGCGACTAAAAAGGCGATCGGGAACACGATCAGCACGGGGTGGAGGGGATGGCCTGCAACTGAAACTGTACTCGTAATGCCCGCGTCGCGATACTCTGTGTCGTCACTTTCTAGAATCGGCGGAATATTGGGATAGGGCGTACTATTTCCTTGATTTGTTTCCATGATTTCTAGCGATAAGTTTTCTACAAAACGCGTTTTTATTGGATTGAAGTTAATCCCAAATGCGATCGCCATTTTCGTCAACGCGCATCTGCCGAACTACGTCGGAAATTTCCTCAGCGTCTTTGACGTGGTGCAGAGCTTTCTTTTCCCCATCCGGCTCTTCTACGATGAAATAAGTGGGAACTGTCACCACATCTCCCGTGATGTCTGGCACGTGATCAACTGCTAATTGCTGAGCTTTTTCTTCGATGCTTTGCGGTTCGTCGGAAATGCGATCGCCCGGATTGACAGTACGCTGCATATCTTTGCCCGGTTTGTCGATACTCATAAAACCTCTGTGGTGTTTCTAATTTTGTGCTGTCTGTAATTGCTACTATTGAACAAAAAAAGTGCTTGCGGTAACATCTCCCAAGGGGTGTAAGTTTCTGTTAGGGCGATCGTACATCGCCTCTTTCTGTAGGTAGAGACTTTTGGGCCTGTTTGGGAAACAACCTAAGCTAAAATCAAAGCATCATTTCTTTCTTCCCTTTAAATTGCCCATGAAAAGTTACGACTGGATTGTTGTCGGCGGCGGGATTACGGGTGCGGCGCTGAGTTACGAACTCGCAAAAAAAGGTTTTGCTGTGCTGCTTTTAGAACGAGATGCTACCATGCAAAATGGTACTCGTTTTAGTTACGGTGGCTTAGCTTATTGGTCTGGCACGACTGATTTAACTCGTCAATTGTGTCGGGAAGGTATCGAACGCCACCGCAATTTATCGGCCCAATTAGATGCTGACACTGAGTTTCGCGAGTTGGATTTATTGCTGACAATTGATGCGGGTACTGATCCCGAAAAAGTTGCGGCAAATTACGCGCATTTTGCCATTCCTCCGCAGCTTTTGAGCGTTGCAGAAGCTGGCGAGTTGGAACCTTTGCTGAATCAAAGTGCGATCGCCGGAGCTCTGACTGTCCGTCACGGTCACATTTCCCCGACAGCCACAAATATAGCTTATTGTCAAGGGTTTGCGCGGTTGGGAGGAACTATAAAAATTGCTGAAGTAATTGGATTGATTGCAGAGGGAAATCGGATTTCGGGAGTCAAGACGGTACACGAAAGTTATGCTTGCGAAAATGCGGTGATTTGTGCTGGAGGTTGGAGTCGGAGTTTGCTCAAGGCGGCGGGTATTTCTGCGGGAGTTTATTTTAGTCGCGCCGAGATTTTGGAGACTGAACCCGTGGATTTGAAACTCAGGACTTTGGTGATGCCTGCGGTATTAAAACGTTTTGAATTGGAAGCTGAATCGAGTAAAATTGAGGTAGATTTTCTGTGGGATGAACCGGGTAAGGAGTTGTTACCACCAATTTTAGATTCTGGTGCAATTCAGTTTAATGATGGCAGTTTGCGGATCGGGCAATTGTCTCGGACTTTGAGCGATTTGAATGCTAAAGTCGATCGCACAACCAGCGAAACGGCAATTCGTGCAGGTATCGGCAAGGTTTTGCCAGATGCGGCAGGTTTACCCGCAACTTGGCACGATTGTATTGTGGCATTTAGCGCTGATAAACTGCCCGTAGTGGGGGAAATTGGCTCTCGCCCGGGATTGCACGTTTTTTCGGGTTTGAGCAATCCTTTGACGATTGTACCTGCTTTAGCTGAGCGATTTGCTAATTCGGCGGCAGGATCAAAAGATTGGGCGATCGAGATTTTGTCTCCCAATCGATTTGTAGAAGAAGGAAGAAGGAAGAAGGAAGAAGGAAGAAGGAAGAAATAATAAAATCCAGGATTTTTGCAACGCATGAATAATCGCCGTAAGGTGCGCACTGCGCACCCTACATAATTCAATACGGTTTACTTAAGACTATTTATGCCCCGGAGATCCCCCTAAATCCCCCGAAAGCAAGGGGGACTTTGAGAGCTTTCTTGTCCCACCCCCTACTCCCCTTTTTAAGGGGGGTTAGGGGGGATCTGTCTTAAGTAAACCGTATTGCTACATAATTATGTTCTGCGTCTAGGAATAACCAATAACCAATAACCAATAACCAATAACCAATAACCAATAACCAATAACCAATAACCAACAACCAATAACCAATGACTAAGAACTAACAAAAAGGCAGCGCTACAATAAATGTAGTACCTTTGTCGATCGCACTTTCCACACTTATTATACCCCCATGCAGGTCAACTATGTGTTTGACAATGCAAAGTCCCAACCCAGAGCCTTTAATCTTGCCTACATTAGCACCCCGCTCAAACTGCTGAAATAATCTCCCCTGATATTCCGCTGTCATCCCAATTCCTTCATCTCGAACGCAAAAAAATATTTGCTGGTTTTCGCAGCTTAATTCTAAACTGACATTGCCCCCGTTTGGAGAATATTTAATGGCGTTTGAAAGCAAATTAGTCAGGAGATGGTGTAGCAGTGTGGCATCCAGATTAGCTTGCAAATCTTCTGTTTGAGTGCGGAAAGTTACTAAGTGTTTTTGAGTGGCAATCGGCTGCATTTCTTCCAAAATAGATTGGCACAAATCAATCATATTTACCGGATTTAAATTCAAGGAAAGTTTTCCAGATTCTGCTTTGCTGAGCATTAAAATTTCATCTAGCAATTCACTCATATTGCTGACGGCTTTTTTGATGCGAGCGACATTTTTATTTGTAGTTCCTGGCTTCGCCTGCAATTCGCTATCTTCCAGCATTTCAGCCGATAGCTGTATGGTAGTTAAAGGAGTGTTTAAGTCGTGGTATGCCATTGAAATAAATCGCGATCTGTTTTCGCTTTTGGCTGCTGCTAATGCAATGAGTTTTTGCATCCTAACTGCTTCTTGATGTTTGCTCAGCGCTATCTTGATATTGGCGTGCAGTTCTCTTTCTTTAAACGGTTTGAGGAGGTAGCCATAAGAACCAGTATTTTCGGCTCGCTGCAAAGTTTCATCGTCAGCATAGGCAGTTGTATAGATAATTGGGATATCTAATTCTTGATGAATTCTTGCTGCTGTTTCTATGCCGTCAATGTCGCCTTTGATGACTATATCCATTAAGATTAAATCTGGTTTCATTTCGCCTGCACGCTGGATGGCATCGGCTCCAGAAGAAACGATGTCGGCGATTTGATATCCCAATTTTTCTAATTTCTGAGATAAATTTTTAGCGATTAATAGTTCATCTTCGACAATCAAAATATTAATGACTCTTGCTGGTAAATTCATGATTTTAAAACCTGTTAGAATATTTTAGCTCGTTAAATTTTAAGTGAAATGCTGTGCCAGTTTGTTTTGACAGTTCGATGCTTCCTTCTAACTGCTCGGTTAAAGTGCAGACAACTTGAAAGCCCATTGAGTTAGTTTTTCGAAAATCTAAGTTTTGAGGAAAGCCAATGCCGTTGTCCTTGACGAAGAGGTGGATTTGCCGATCGCCCGTTTGATAGCATTCTACGCTAACTGTACCATTTGCGCCATCAGGAAAAGCGTGTTTCAGAGTATTTGAAACCAATTCGTTAGCAATTAAACCGCAGGGAGTAGCGGTTTCCAGATTTAGGGCAATTGGTTCAGCTAGTACCCGCAACTGAATGCGGTTGTCGCTAATATTGTAAGAGTGAAACAAGTTAGTTACCAAATCTTCGAGATATTCGCCAAAATTAATTTCCGCCAGGTTGGTCGAGCGATACAGTTTCTCATGAATCAGAGCCATAGAATAAAGACGATTCTGACTTTCTTCAAACATTTTGGCTAGTTGCGGGTCGGCAACTGTGTTAGATTGTAATTCTAACAGACTAGCAACTACGCAGAGGTTGTTTTTGACGCGGTGGTGAATTTCTTTCAACAAAATTTCTTTCTCTTTGAGGGAGATTTTCAAATTTGCTTCCGCTTGTTTGCGATCGCTCAATTCCGCTTGCAGTTGCTGGTAGAGTAGAGATTGCTGAATGGCGATCGCCAATTGATTCACCAACTGCTGAAATAAATTGATTTCCCATTCTTGCCACTCCCTGGGCCCATCGCACTGGTGCGCAATCAGCAATCCCCAAAGTTGGCTGTGCTGAATAATCGGCACTACTAACTTAGCCCTAACTTCAATTTGTTGCATAAACTCCACCACACAAGGTGTAATGGAGGGGTCATCTATTTCGGAGATCGCACAAATTCGTCCTTGCAAATAAAGCTGATAAATTTCAGCCGGAAAAACCTCTTCGCCAAAAAATATATCTACCAGCGGGCTGCATCCTTCTGCGACAGCTTCAGCAATGACCTTGCCGCCACTTTTCGGTAAAATTTGATAAACCAAAACTCGATCGGCTAACAAGACTTGCTGGAGTTCGGCAACCGTGGTATTGAGAATTTCCTCTAATTGCAAAGACTGGCGGACGCGACGGGCGATCGCCGAAACTAGCCGTTCTTGCTCGAACTGCTGTCGCAAAGCTATTTCGGCATATTTAGAATTGCTGATATCGGCGGCGTAACCAATAATTTCTATCGGAATTCCCCTGTTATCAACCAATAGTTTTAGTTCCGTCCGCAGCCAGCGGTAAACTCCGTCTTGGTGTAGAAAGCGGTACTCGCAAATGCAATTTTTGCCCTCGGACAAATCAGAAAAAATTACGATAAATTGCGATCGATCTTCCGGGTGAATACGGCTCGGCCAAAAGTTAGGATCTGCTAACATTTTTTCGGGGTCGTATCCCACGATTGCCTTAACGTTTTCGCTGATATAAGTAGTACGAAAATCCCCCGTCGGTGTGGCAGTAAAAATTACCGCCGGATTATAATCTAGTAAAAATTGCAGGCGTTCTTTTAAGTGCTGCAATTCCATTTCTGCCTGTTTGCGGTAACTGATATCTTCGATCGCAGCCATGCTGTAAAAAGGAATGCCAGATCCGTCGCGGATCAGCGTCACCGTCAAGTTTGCCCACATCAGGTCTTTATTCTTCTTAATCAAGCGTTTTTCCACTTGGAAGCGAGAAATCTTGCCCTCAACCAACTGCTTGACTTGCTCGACATCTGCTTCTAAATCTTCTGGATGCGTGACATCAGCGAAACTCATGCCGGCCAACTCCGCATCGCTGTAGCCCAACATCTGGCGGTGAGCTTCATTCGCCTCGACTATGCGGTAGTCGCGCACGCTTGCCAAACCGATCGCGATCGGAGCATCATCAAATAAGTTGCGAAACTTTTCCTCGCTCTTTTGTTGTGCAGCTTCTGCGTGTTTGCGAGCAGTAATATCCCGCGCTACCCACATCACTCGATCGACTCCCAGCGGCGAAATACTGGCATCAAACCAGATGAACTTGCCACCAATTTCCATGCTGTATTCAACTCTGTGGGTTTCCCCAGATGCCAAGGTTTGGCGAATGTGGTTGAGGGCAAGATTAGCTTCCGCTTCCGGGAAGATTTCGGCGAGGGTTTTGCCCAGCAATTCGGGAGCCGGTTTGTACAGCAGTTGGGCAGCCGTTGGGGCGACTTTGAGATAGCAGCCGTTAGCATCGAAAACCATCACGACATCTGTCATGGCATTAAACAGCGCCAACAGTTCGGTTTCGGAGTTTTGCAGTTTTTCTGCGGTCAATTTGCGATCGGTAATGTCGGTGTCAGTTCCGATCAGGCGACAGACTTTGCCCTCGGGCGATCGCACAGCAGTGCCGCGGGCAAATATCCAGCAGGTGCTGCCGTCTTTGTGCAGCATCCGGTGTTCGACTTCAAAAATTTCTGTCACGCCCTCTACATAAGCATTTACTGCGGCCTCGACTACAGCTCGATCGTCGGGATGAACCAGAGATGTCCAATGTTCCCAGCAGTTGGGAATCTCTGCGTCTTGATAGCCCAACAAAGCTTTCACAGACGGATCGAGGTAGATTTCGCCGGTTTCCAAATTCCTGTCCCAAATCCCCACTTTGCCCGCCGATACTGCTAGTTCGTACCATTGAGTCCGCTGCTGAACTCGCAGTTCTAACTCTACATTCATTTGCTGCAAAGCGATTTCTGCTTGTCTGCGATCGGTGACATCCCGCCCTGCTGCTTGATACTCGACAATTTGTTCGCTGTCGTCGAATATAGCCCGATCGATCCAGTGCTGAATGCGAATTTCTCCGCTCGGCAAAATTACTCGGTGTTCGCAAGTAAAAAACGGGTTTTCCAGAGACAAAGAAGTATATTGCTCTTCAAAAATTGCCCGGTCTGCTTCTGGGATCAGCGGCATAAAGCTATTACCCAGCAAGTCTTCTGGTTGCACACCAAAATAGCGGCAGTAAGCTTGATTGACAAATGTGATTTTGCCGTCGGGGAGGTAGCGGCAAATTAGTTCGCTCTGGTCTTCCACAATCGCCCGGTAGCGAGCTTCGCTCTGCCGCAGGGCATTTTCGGCATTTTGGCGATCGGTGACTTGTTTTTCGATTTCTGACTGACTTTCTAAGAGTTCACACTGTTTTTGCTGAAGTGTTACAACTTCTTGGTGCAACATTTTGACGAGGCTGTAAATTTCTGGGCGAATCTTTTCTTCGCTGACTAAACCTATGAGTTGACCCTGTTCGTCTACAATTGGCAACCAATCGATCGAGTGTTGACAAAATAGCTTAAATGCGGTAGAAATATCGGTAAATTCTGATTTTTTTAAGACAATTAAATTCCGTGTCATGGCGTCGGCAACTTTCATGGTTTGCCATCCCGATTCGGTGGCTAGGTTCAGCATATCACCTTGGCTTAGCAGTCCGACTAACTGATTTTGATCGACAACTAAGGCGCAACTAATCGATGCTTTTACCGTTGTGTTTGAGTGCGGGCGTGAATTCGCCCGCTGGCGGCGCATCAGGGCGATCGCCTCTGCGAGCGAAGTTGAGGGCGCAACTATCACAGGATGGCGATCGATAATTTCGTCGGGCGATCGTAAATTTGCCGACAACTTAGCAAGTTCCATAAATCTTGGCCTAAAAGTATTGCTAACTCAACTTTAGCAACACTTTTTGTCATCAGCCAGTAGGATGTATAATACGCTACTAAGCTTTTTTTGAAGACGAAAGTCGTGACTACAAACCTATCTAATTGCTGCCGTTTTAGCAGACATCATACGGGAGTATCCCATCATATTTTTGTAAATATATCCGTAGGCTTCCATAGATTTTGGTAATTCTATTCTTGATTAACCGAGAAATTAGCATAACTATTGTTGGGATTAGATTTAGTTTGTCAAATCGGGGTTAGCTAAGCTGTTCTGCATTTGAATTATATAGCGGTTCTCAAGCGTGGTGAGGTATGCCCTATGCCCTATGCCCTATGCCCTATGCCCTATGCCCTATGCCCTATGCCGGATAGTACCTCATAT
>JAJAYT010000596.1 GCA_026786085.1 Microcoleus sp. CAN_BIN18
GCCGCTGGACGCTTTTTTTCACCCGCTTTCATGTACTCACATTGGTTCAATTATAATGCGAAATTATTGTGATCCAGGTAAATAACTTTTAATTGAAATAATTGCATGAGCTCTTGGCGGGGCGGGTTTATGAGATTGTTAATTTGAGGCGTAGATAGTTGGTAAAACCCGCCTCTACATTTCTATTTCTTAGTCCGCGGAGGCGGACATTGTTTGTGTAGTAGCGATTTCAATCGCCGAATCATCTGGATTATTCCCTCAATATACTACTTTTGCCATTAAACTCAACCTTTCTACTGGATTGCGATCGAGTGCTTGTTTTATACTACTAATATCCGAGGCTTTTGCTGACAAAGCTGGCTTGAATTCTAAGGTGAGTTTCAGACTAACAGTTGCTTCTGCGTCGGGACTGTTCAACAAACTGTTGATAGTCGAGAAAAAGCTCTGAAATCCCCGCATCTGCCCTTGATATTCCAGCCGCACAAATTGATCGCCGGTTTGAATTGTTACTGTTTGGTCGATTTCCGGTTGCCATCTTTGCAATAGGGCGATTGCTGTTCCCAATTTGCGATAATCCATGACTTGATTCACAGACAATTCTAGCATTTCGATGCCTTGAATTTTGTGGTCGCCAATGCGATCGCCCAAACCAGCAAAAACCACATTTACCGTGCCGTCAAGTTCGATAATCTGCGGTTTCGCCTCCCACAAACTCGGCTGTAGCCCTCCCACAACATAAACAGAAGTGCCGCCATCTCGCACGCTAGAAACTTGAGGATTTAGATTGACATTGGTTTCTGTTTGTGCTGTTTCCCCGTTGCCGTAATCTGCCACCACCCGAAAAATAGTGTTATTAACAATGGTGATTTCACACTCATCGGAAGGGCGGAAATTTCCCGGCACCAAAATACCATCTTGATATAAACTAACCGTCAGTGCTCCTTTAGCTTTCCACCTGACACGGACGGGTTTTGCCGCTTCTGTACTGGGCATCAATTGGGCGCTGAGTTCCACTTCTTTCGGCGCTGGAGGTTCGAGAATGCCGCGTCTGTACAGGGTAGCCCGATCGCTAAATTCGATCGTCTCCGGCAACGTCAGCATACTATCATCAGTTTTGATAAATAGTCGATCGCCAACTTTCAGATCCCAATTGCCCATTTTCAAACCTTCGCGAATCGTATCCCGCAGCATCGAAAATTCCGCATCAAGCAGAATATTCAAACTCAAATCCTTAGCAAAAGCATCTCGCAGCGCCTTCGTCGTCCAACTATCCAACCCCGCAGGCCAAACTTTTTGCAAGATAAAAGCCGGGGCGAAAAATTTAGCTTCTGCGGTGCGAATCTTGCCGCAATCTTTCAGGGCTTTAAGAATCACATCTTGCTGGTTATTTTTGCCTTTCACCATACTCGCATCCTGGGCGGAGAGGGTGTAGTGAATCAATCCTTTCGGTGCTTTCACAGCATCATTTGACGGATAAAATAAATGGCGGTAAGCATTAGTCAAAGATACTCTCACAGCCATATCTTTCGCGCCTTCCCGTTCCTTCAATTGCTTCTGCTGGCTTCCCGATAAATCTTGCATCCGGTTTTGACTTTTGAGAATATTTTGAATAGCTTTATATTCTCTCGCATTGTCGATCGCCCTTGCCAATTCTAGCCGATTCGCTACCAGAAATAACAACCGATTGCGGTAGGTGCGAAACTTCCCGGATTCGCCGCTATTGTTAAAAATGCGATCGAGTAATTCCGGGGCTGCGTCGTTAGAAGCATCCACCGTCGCTTCATCAAAGTCGATCGCACACAGCGCCACATCATCCGGGTTATCGTCTACATTTCCGGGAGTTTCGACATTAGAAACTAAGGTGAAAAATTTCTTAGCAAAAATGCTATCCCGGCGAATCCGCAAATCTTCTTTCGCCAACAAAACGCCGACTTGTTCTTTCTCCTCGGTAATAATTTTGTTAATCGAAGGTTCTTCCTTAAACCTAGCCAAAGATGTGATCGGATCGAAGTCTAAATACCAGGCTACCTTAGTCAATGTTTGTAAAGCGCGATCGACAAAACCGCTATCAACCCCCGGAGTTAGCAGCGACAAATTCAACTCAGCCAGCCGAATCCCCGAAGAATTTCCCTGAGTCAGAGAATGCAAAAATATGGTTCTACTTATCCAAGTAGAAAACGGCGGTTTTCCGGCTGCTGTCCATTCCGCATCTTGCAATTGTGCGTAAGCCGGTCTACCATCAGGATTGTAGATATCCGCGCCGATCGCATTCCGCAAGGGCGATCGTTGCAACCGAGAAGTAAGATCGTTAGTAATTTCCTTATCCATCCCCACCGGAATATGATGCGTGTGAATCATGGGCACCCAACCATCGCGATTTTCCCACAAATGCCGCACGACTTGCGCGAACAATCGCAAAGCCCCCCGCGTCTTCTGGAATTCGGGAATCGAAGCAATTTTTTTAGTCAGCAGATTGAACAATTCCGGGTGAAACGGATAACTTTGGGCGATCGCCTTTGAGTATGACGCATCTTTGCACCCATCGGGCAAATTAACGCGACAATTGCGATAAGCAGCCAAATATTCCGATGCCGCTTTTTCTGCTGCTTCCTCGCTAACTTTCGCAAACACGCGCTGTTTGACGATGTTGTAAATTTCGATATCTGTAGAAGGGCTCAAAACTCGTTCTTGTCTGGCGGAAGCCCGCATCGTTTCTTGCAATTCTGCGGTTTCTTCAGCAAAAGTATCTGCTGTCGAGGCGAGGGAATAAACCAATACTAAATTATCGCAGGCCGCCGCCAAATCCATCAGGGAAAACAGGAAAGCTACAACTTGTTTAGCTAAATCGCTTCTGCCAATTTGTTTCGCTTTTGCCGATCGCAAATACCGCGCAATTTCATCTAAAATAATCACAGTCGGCTGTCCGCCCGTCAATCTTTCTAGCACAGAAGTACCGGGACTAACGCCACTTTTGTCACTACCTTGCAATAACTGATAACCTGGAATCCCGCCAATTTGGTAAGCAATTTCGCCCCAAAGCGTGTAGGTTGTCAAACCGCTGTCGGCATGATAAACTCCTTGTTCTGGGTCTAAATCTCGACCATCAATGGCTGCAACTTGCAAAGGGCGATCGGGAATCACGCTAATATCTGTAAATCGTTCCAATCCGTGAATTTCTCGCCCTAGCTTGCAGATATGCCAGAGTGCAATTTCATCGTGAGTTTTGCCGCCCCCAAAACTCGTTTCCAAACGAATCACTCCAGCCCCTGCGCTTTGCTTCATCAAGCGGCCAAAAACTTCGCTAATCAGGGTTTTGATACCGTCAGTTGCGAAAGTATTAGCAAAGAATTTATTCGCATCTTGATAAACTTGAGGTGCATTTCCTTCGACTACCAGCCGCAATTTTGCAGCAAATAAATCTAGAGACAAGTCTCCCGATAAAATTTCCTCCCTGGGCACGCAAGTATCGAAAATTAATGGTAGCATCTAAAATATCCTTAACTAATCAACTGTCGCATATTCTAATTGTATATTCAGGACAGGCGAGACGCCCATCCCACTAATTATTTGATTGCTTTTTGATATTCAATTTAAATGCAGAACAACTTAACTAATAATATCAATTCCGCTCTTCAATTGATGTTATTCATCTCTCTCTTGTCTTCCTCTGTGTTCTCTGCGTTCTCTGCGGTTAAATCATTCCGGATCGATCCATCCGACCGAAACAGAAATGTTCGCACTCAAGGGATTTCATTTAGCTTACCAGCTTACGGCTCCGCTCGTGTCATAAGTTTTTGTTATCTTAAGTATTGCAAATTCTTATCATTAATTGTTGCACTTAATTGTTAAAAAGGCTTTAAACTAATATCTACTTATTGCAACTAATTATCAAAAAAGTAAAGTTGCGCTTGTAGTCACATAGGAGAACGATTAATGAATAAAAGGTTAAAAGTGCTGGCTGGTGCTAGCGCGGGATTGTTGCTGGCAGTAGGTTTGACGGCTAATGCAATTGGAGTTGGGCAAAAGGCGATCGCCCAAACAACCCCAAAGGTCGATCGAGATTTAAGAGCACAAGCTCCCATGAATCGCATTAGAATCGTATTTGCGAACCGCAGAGATGCTACAGATTTGCAAAATAAAGCCAATCAAGTAGCTGCAATACTCTCAAAAGAAATCGGAATGCCAGTCGATGCAGTCATCGGCGACGAAACCGCCACTGTAGAAGCATTGAGAGCCAACAGAGCAGATGTGGCATTTTTAGGAGGACGAGCGGCATTAAAAGCCGAGCAATTGGCCAATGCGCGGATGTATTTAGCAGAAGTTCGCAGCGATTATTCCGGCGGAAACACCTACGATTCTATATTTGTAGTGCGTCAAGACAGCCCCCTGCGTCCGAAAGGTTCAGCAAAGCAAACCCTCGAACAATTGAAAGGCAAAAAAATGGCTTTCACCTCTCGAACTTCCGGTTCGGGATTCATTTTTCCAATCTCAGAATTGGTAGGTCAAGGATTAGTTTCAGGGCCGGATAGACTGGAATCTTTCTTCGGAAATGTCACCTATGGCGACGGTTACAGCAGCGCTTTGCAATCTGTTTTAAGAGGTCAAGCAGATGTCGGAGTTGTCTCGGAATACGCATTGCTACCGCCTTGGATTACAGCAGCAGAAGGCAAACAGTTGCGAGTATTGCAAAAAATTCCTGGAGTTCCCGCCCACGGCATTGTGATAGACGATCGCGTTCCTGCACCAATGCGCGAAAAAGTTATCAATGCTTTCATGAAAATGAATGAACCTGCAAACAATCAATTGTTCCGCAGTTTGTACAATTCTCAGAAATTGGTAAAAGTCGATCATACGCGTCATTTAGGCAGCTTCCGCCAAGCTTTGGTGCGCGCCAAACTAGAACCATAAAATCAAGGAAGGTTCGTAGTGAGGACTTCAGTCCGCAAA
>JAJAYT010000597.1 GCA_026786085.1 Microcoleus sp. CAN_BIN18
AACCATATTGCGGTAGGGGCGGCTTGGGCTCAGAATTTATGAAATAATCGACTGTATCAAGGCAAAACCCGCCCTCTTAAGTAAACCGTATTGGGTTAAAACCGGGTTTTTAAGCCGGATTTGATATAAAAGAGGATGGCTGTATCACTTAGCCTTCCGCTTGCATTTCTTCAATGTCAAACCAGCTAACTATCACTCCCGCCAGCGGAATAGCCAGAAAAATGCCTAAAAGTCCTGCTGCTCTCGCGCCTACTAACAGTGCAAAAAATACCACTACCGGATTGAGGTTAAGCGAATTTTGCATGAGTCTCGGATGAATAAAGTTGTCTTGAATTTGCTGCAAAACAATGCAAGCTGCCAATACTTTCAAAGCCAGCCACACACTTTGAGACAATACAATAAAACAAACTAAGCTAATTCCCAGCGTCGCTCCTATCCCCGGAACTAAATCAAACAATCCGATAATAAATGCTAAAATCAAAGGAAATTTCACGCCTAACAACAGGAAAACTACAAAGCTTGTTGTTGTCAAAAATAACATTAACAGAATTTGTGCCTGAAAAAATCCTAAAAAATTTCGCTCTATTGTTAAACTTAAACGCCTGTGGAGGTGTCTGGGTATAAATTTGAGAACCAACAGCCACAGCCTCTCTCCATCAAGTAACATGAAAGAAGCCACCACTATAATTAATATTAAATTCAATAAATTGGTTAAAAATACTTGTAAAAAAGCAATGCTCGAAACAACTCCAGCCAAAGCTTGATTGCGCAGTTGTTCCTCAATAACTTGCAGGTTGACTTGCAGGTTTCTCGCCCGCAGGAATGCTTCGATGCGCTCCGACAGAGGCGCCAGAGCATTCAAAAATTCAGTCATGCTGTCAATTAATTGCTGTCCTTGAGATAAAAGAGTGACGCCTACGGTGACGGTGAGACCGCCAAAAACTAAAATGGTGAGCAAGACAACTAAGGCGACAGCTAAACTTCTCGGTAACAATCGCTGGAGAGTTCGCACCGGATAGTTGAGCAAAAAAGCTAGGAGTGCAGCAATCGTGAAAACCGCGACTGCGGTTTCAAAGTAAGCTAAAAGTTGCAGTCCAGCCCAACCTGAAGCAAATAAAAGCAAAAACCGGACTAAGGCTAAATTGCTTAGCATATTCCAAAAATTGGGAGGGGTTCTTTCTTGCTCTTTCACAGGAGTTCTCACGAGTTAATAATAGATCAAAAATATTGCAGAGTCTTCTTTGAGAATCGCACCCAAGATATATCTGCGGCTATCCTCCTCAAGACAGAAAACAGATGTCGAAGGAAGAGGGAAGAAGGAAGATGGAAGAGGGAAGAGGGGAGAAGAAATGGCAGCAGCCAGAAGCTAGGAGGAAGGCAGCAGGCGGTAGTTTCTCACTTCTGTCTGAGGTAAGGTGGATTCTCTTCACCATGAGTTCGATCGCCCCGGATGTCGAATCAAACACAAACGCGATCGCACAAACAGCCTTTGTGACTATAAAACCGCCTCGTCCACTCTTTGTGGTGCCAGCATTTGCCCCCAACAGCGCCGCAACTAACACACAAACACTCAAACTTGTTGACACCTAAACACCGCGTTTCAGTGCCGGGCCGCCAAAAATTTTAACTCTGCCTTGTGGCAGATAGTATGAAGATGTCAATTTTTGGGATACTAGAAACTAGCACTCAACTTAGCTGAGGAACAAACGTGCTGCTATCAAAAGGCTTTGAAGTAGAAATGTATACCGGCACACCCGAAGGTGAGGTGGTCGGTCTGTCCGATCGCATAGTCGCCGATTTAGAGGGATTTGTGCGGGAGCCTGATAGTCGCAATGTGGAGTACACGACCGCCCCGCTGTGCAGCTACGATCGCCTGCTGTGCGCCTTAGTCAAGCCGCGAGTCCGGCTGCGCGAGTATCTCAAACAATTGGGCGATTATACCTTGCTGCCGGGAAGTACCCTATCTCTCGGCGGGAGCGATCGATTTTACAGATCAGATCCCAACAATCCCTATCACACCTACATCGAGCAAACCTACGGTACGAAAGTCGTCACCGCCAGCATTCACATCAACATCGGCATCTCGCAACCAGAAATGCTGATGCGCGCCATCCGCCTCGCCCGCGTCGAAGCACCGCTTTACCTTGCCTTGAGCGCCTCTTCCCCCTTCCTCGACGGCGAAGTCACCGGCTATCATTCCACTCGGTGGGGTTTGTTTCCCAAAACTCCCGCCATCGTCCCCCTGTTTGAAAGTCACAAGCATTACATCCAGTGGACTGAAGAACAGCTAGAACTCGGCAGTATGCAAAATGTCCGCCATTTGTGGTCTGCGGTGCGCCCAAATGGCGATCGTCGCCCCTACTGTCTCAACCGCCTCGAACTGAGAATTTGCGATCTCGAAGTCAATCCTCTAGCTTTGTTGGCCATCACTGCCTTGTTAGAAGCTCGGATTTGGCAGATGATGGAAGACCCCAGCTTAGACCCCTTAGAACTCAGCAACTTGCCGGCGGCTACCCGTAACGAAGATTTAGTAGCCCTGACAGATGCTAACGAAATTGCTGCATCTCGCCAAAGTTTGGACGCCGAACTGACTCACTGGCAAGATGGCAGAAAAATTCTGGCACGAGATTGGATTGAGGAAATTTATCAAGAAGTCTGGCCTTTCGCCAAAAAACGCGGCTTTAGTTGCTTTCTGTTGCCTCTTAAAAAGATTCTCCGGGAAGGTAACACTGCCCAGCAATGGTTGAAGCTGCATGAGAGTGGTTTGGACACCCGTAGTATTATTCTCCAAGGAATTGATGGGATGGCTCACCAAGAATGGGAGCTTGAAGACAATTTGTGCGCCCAGCTAGTTGCTTGAACAGTTCGCGATCGCGCCAACTCTATTTGTAGGGGGCTTGCTGCACCTTACACTATTGGTAGTAGAAAAATTTAAAATTTGCGTCCAGGACTGTTGAAGTGGCAATCGTCCACGTCATGCGGCTTTCAGATCAATTCCGGTGACACGATCGACATGATCAGCGAGGAGACTCAAGATGCCGTTTCTGGCGCGCCAGATTAATTGTGGGGACAAAGGCACTCGCCGTGTCCAAAGCTGTGAGTAATATTAATTCTGATTCTACCGGATTTGATTTCCGGCGTTGCTGATTTGGAGTATGATTTGCCGCGCAAATTTAGAGAAGGGGCAATTCATGAATTGCCCCTACTCTAAATTTCCGGGATTGCCTAAGCGAGTGAATCATGCCTAAATTCAGCAACGTCTGATTTCCTAGCCCCCTGCCGCGTGCGTACTCACCCAAAAATACAAACAGCCTGCACTTCTTCGGAAAAAGTCGATCGCCCACGCCCAAAAACAAATCAGAATATTTAATCAATGGATTCCGACATGGGTTATAAATAAAAGCTATAAGTTGTATCTACCCTTGGGTAGATTTATACCTTTCCCAATAGCTGTATTTTTCGCTTTTAATTAGCTTCATGCCCCAACTTGTCTTGATTCACCCACAAATCCCCCCGAATACTGGCAATATCGCCCGCACTTGCGCTGCCACAGGCACGGAACTGCATTTAGTCGGCCCGCTGGGGTTTGAAATTACCGATCGCTATCTGAAACGGGCCGGCTTAGATTATTGGCCCTATGTCAATCTCCACTCTCACGAAGATTTAGCGGCTTTTATGGCTTGTCGCCAGCAGCGTGGAGGGCGATCGATCGGATTCAGCACTGGTGGGCGATGTAGTTACACCCAATTCCAATTTCAGCCCAGCGACTGGCTGATGTTTGGCTCCGAAACTGCCGGGATTCCCCAATTCGTCTTGGATGCCTGCGACGCCACAGTTTTTATTCCCATGAGCGAGCCTGGAGTGAGGAGTTTGAATCTCTCCGTCAGCGCCGCTGTAGGTTTATTTGAGGCTAAACGACAGTTGGGCGAGCTGGGATAAATCACGATCGACACCACATATACATATAGATATTTAATGGTTGCTGAGGGTTGCCAAATCTTCTTTTAAATATAAGAAATTTGTATCAAAGCGGTAAGAATCTAGATAGCGGAGATTAATATATTTTATTTATCCAAGAACAGATTGTTATCAGCAATACAAAATTATTCGCAAGATAATTTATTCACAGAAACAGACAATTTCAGCGATTTAGGGCCTCCGTGGAGCAACTGCTTGGCACTGAACGCTATATCTAGTAAATATACGGTTGTAGGCAGTCCAGGAATTAGCATAAAGTCGAATAATCGGTGAGAGTCCTAGCCTGTGCGAGAACGCATATTTTATGTATTCGTTCTAGCTATTGCGGCGTAAGGCTTTTGGGGTGTAATTGCAGCAGGTTTTAGGGGAAATTTTAAAATTTGTTATAGTTCGAGCTTGTCTAAATTAAAAAAGCAAGGTAATCTTGCCTAAGCATGATGACTATCAATAATCAAAATATTTTTGGTTGTTGATTTGAATTCATCGTCATGCGATCCCCTTGAGTGTTTCCAAGGAAAGGACAGTTAGCGCTTCTCAGTAGGAGGTCGTTTTTTTGAAACGAACATATCCCAAGAAAATTAAGCCTGTTCAGGCTAATGAAATCGACAGAAACGGTTCTACGGAACCCTTCAAACAGACAAACATCAGCACTGGCTCCTTTCGCTCTCTCGCCACGATCGGGCTAGCAATATCGGTAGGTGCTTCTGGCATCCTGATGCCGAGAAATGGAGACAGCGCTCGCGCGTCTGAACTCTCACCGACAGCAGAATCCACCGCTGAAGTACAGTCAGTCTCGGCCAACAGTCCAGCTACATCCCCACAAGTTGATGATTCTGGCGCCGAACAGGCTGGATCTGCTTCTGATCCGGTGGCGGTTAAGGTGCAGCAGGGACAAACCCTTTGGGATCTGTCTCGGGACTATGAAATTGAACCGAAGGCACTAGCAACTGCCAACGGCATCCAACCCGATACCGTACTCCAAGTTGGCCAAGAACTAAGGATTCCGCAGGCTCTAGAAGCCTCGCCACAAGAGAACCCTGGCAATACTGCCGCGGTCAATCCCGAACAAACATTAAATCTGATCGGCTCCGAGTCGTTGGATAGTGCAGCCCCCCTAGGGCAGGCATCAACCGCAGCGCCTGGGCTAGCTAGTCCGACACTGGAACAAAGTTCGATCGACAGCCCGAACGCAGACGGGGCGATCGACAGTTTGAAAAAACAGGAAAACCGTACCACAGCATCTGGTGGTCGGACACTCTTGGGGTCTGAGGGGGGAGCAAATTCATCTACACCTGCATCTTTGCCGGAGTCGGTATCGACGCTGGCATCCCCCGGAGCGGGCGCTCAGACAGCCATTCCAGACCTCTGGGCCACACCTATAATTCTGAATGGTGGGGTCGGTCAAGCAGCATCGCCCGATCGAGCATTCGAGTCAATTAAACAGTCTCTGACAACGCCGAGTTTGTCCTCTGCTGTGGTTGTCCCCATGATGGGCAGTACGACCGCTCCGGCAACCGCTATACATAGCGTGCGTCCGGGAGATACGGTAGAGGCGATCGCCAAAGGTTACGGTGTATCGCCCAAAGAGCTGATCTCCGTCAACAAGCTCGGCAACCCCAACTTGCTGAATGTCAATCAACGACTGAAAATTCCCCAAGTTGGATCAAATAATCCAGCAGCGCAGGTGGCAGCCTCTGATTCTGCCTCCAAATCTACATCTGTCTTATCGGCGGCTTCGGCCTCTGCACCCGCGTCCACAGTGCCGGTTGTCTCTCCGTTGGCGAACTTGGAAGGTCTGAACAATATTTCAGCACCGATGGTTCCCAAAATTAACAGCATTCCGCTAAGTCAAGTTTCTCAAACCATTAGCAACCCTGGGAAACTGGAGCTTCAAGGTGAGCCAACGTTTACAGGCGCAGTTGACACCAGTGCCTTGCCCATACCAGCAAATGCAACTGCTATGGCGATCGCTACGGGAGAATACCCGCAGCCGATCAGCTTCGTGTCAAATGTCGCTCCAACTACCGCTTTACCTGAAACGTCGAATCCAGAGGCTCTCCCTACTGCTGAGGCTCTCAGCCCTTATGCCGAACGCTTGAGGGCGGAAGTTGTCAGGCTGCGAGAGGAATATCGCGCTGAGCGCAATTCGATCGGCACAAATGCCGTGTCCCTGGCTTCAACTGACGAGCAGGAGACGAAAGTAGCCTCTGGCAACCCGTCTCAGGATCTGCCAAGTCTCAATCCTGACCTCTACACCCCCGACTATGCTGGGGCGGTGCAGAATGAAATCAGCAGACCGCCTTCGAGAGGGTGGTCTGAACAGGTTCAGAAGCAGCAGCAAGAGCGTTTTGACCCTGCTCGTACAGCAGAACAGCAACCGATCAACTTGATGCCGACCTCTACCTATACTCAGGAACGGCCAGTGGTGGCAACTGCTCCTTTGGGAGCCGAGGGTTACGATCCCCTGAGCAACCCGTCTTTGGGACGCATGGTTTCTCCAGAACTGCCTCCGCTTTCGAGCCCTGATACTTATCTCCCTAACGGCAAACAACGGTCTGCCAACGGGTTTATTTGGCCGGCTAAGGGCGTTCTCACTTCTGGCTACGGCTGGCGCTGGGGACGGATGCACAGGGGAATTGATATTGCAGGGCCGATCGGCACGCCAATTATGGCCGCCGACAGCGGGGTGGTTACCTATGCACAGTGGAACGACGGGGGCTACGGCTATCTGGTGGAAATTACCCATCCAGACGGCTCAGAGACGATCTACGCCCACAACAACCGAATTTTGGTACAAAAGGGTCAGAAGGTCGATCAAGGTCAACAAATTTCAGAGATGGGTAGCACCGGCTTCAGTACCGGGCCGCACTTGCACTTTGAAATTCATCCCGCCGGATCGGGAGCTGTCAATCCAATGGCTTTTCTGCCAAAGGATGATTCCAGCGCTTCTCGGTAACGACCAGTTAGAAGTTATGGGTTTTGAATGATTATCAAAACTCATAACTTTTATAGGAAGCTATTAGAAATTCTGTCGTTTTAGATTGACACATAGCTTGCCTTAGCGTGCTACAATAGTACATCGTGAAGTAAGTTTGGCTCAGTGGCGCAGTGGTTAGCGCAGGGGACTCATAAGCCCAAGGTCGCAGGTTCAAATCCCGCCTGAGCCATAGTTTAATCAAAAAAATCGCGCTCTCAATTGTGAGAGCGTGTTTTTTTGAATTTTGTTCAACATACTTGTAGTCGTTATGAGTATGATATATTTGTAACAGTTCGTAAAAAAGGAAACAAAATCTATGACGAGTGAATGCCTCCGGGTTGGTCAAGCTGCACCAGATTTCGCAGCAACAGCCGTAGTGGATCAGGAATTCAAGACAGTTAAACTGTCAGACTATAAAGGCAAAAAGTATGTAGTCCTGTTCTTCTATCCCTTGGACTTCACTTTTGTATGCCCGACTGAGATTACAGCATTTAGCGATCGCCATGAGGACTTCAACAAAATCAATACCGAAATCCTCGGCGTATCCGTTGACAGCGAATTCTCTCACCTGGCTTGGATACAAACAGAGCGCAAATTAGGCGGTATCGGCGACCTCAACTATCCCTTAGTTGCTGACCTCAAAAAAACAATTAGTTCCGACTACAACGTCCTAGACCCAGAAGCAGGAATTGCCCTCAGAGGTCTGTTTATCATCGACAAAGAAGGCATCATCCAACACTCTACTATCAATAATCTTGCCTTCGGCCGCAGCGTAGACGAAACTCTCCGCATTCTGCAAGCTATTCAACACGTCCAGTCTCACCCCGATGAAGTTTGTCCAGCCGGCTGGCAGCCCGGTGACAAAACCATGACTCCCGATCCGGTTAAGTCTAAAGTATTCTTTGCTGCTGTCTAACTTCATAGTTTTGAGTAAGCGAGTTTTGAATTAAAAAGTTTTTAATTCAAAACTCCCAACTATCCGGGCTTAAAATATCTGGTATGACAAATTACCAATTACAAATTACCAATTACCAATCCCCTAATTAGGAAATATGCTGACTTCTACTGATTTTAGCGGCTTGTTAAATCAGCGGTTTTTTCAAAATTTATTGCCTGTTCCCGCAACTAATCTTCTGAAGCTGGGACACATGACGCCAGATTTTGAATTGCCGGATATTAATAATGGCAAATTGGTGCGCCTGTCGAATTATCGTGGCGATAGGCCGGTAGTTCTGGCTTTTACGCGGGTTTTTACTGAAAAGCAATATTGTCCTTTCTGTTTTCCTCACATTAAAGCTTTGAATGAAAAGTGGGAACAGTTTGCCGATCGCAATATAGAATTATTGATGGTTACGAGTACGGACGATCGCCAAAGCCAAATTGTAGTCAGAGATTTAGGCTTGAAAATGCCTCTGCTTTCCGATCCAGGCTGTCAAGTTTTTCAGGCTTATCAAGTCGGTCAAGCTTTAGGTGCTCCTTTGCCGGCTCAGTTTGTTTTGGATGCACAGGGCAAACTCCTATTTAAACATTTGTTTTCTTTCATAGACCACAATGCTAGTGTGGAAACTTTGCTGACATCTCTCCCAAATTAGGACAAGTCATTGCACTGTCCTAATTGAGAGTTTTTAACCGCAGATACACGCAGATGTATGCGGTTAATTTTTATTTTGGTGATAAATACTTACTGTGCCAATTCTGATGGCGGAATAGTTGGATGTTCGATCGCAAGTAATCTAGGCTATAGCTGGAATGTACCTAGTACGAGTTTAAGCCGATGTCGTCTCCTAAAGGTCGATCGAGGAAAATTGAATTCAGCGTCTTAGCTTCGCATCCTCAGTTACTGACAGGTTTGGATGAGTGGATGCGGCTGGGCTTGATTTCCCCCGCTGAGGTTGAGGAATTGTGTCGCCAGTATTTAGTCTGCCCGCTTCCCGAACCCGCTATGGGTTCTGAAATTGACGCTGGGGCGTTAGCGCAGCCCTCAAAGAGGATCGATCCTACACCTCAGCCCAAAGTACCTGCTTTCTCAACACAAAAAGCATCACCTACCAGCACAAAAAGCATTGCTACGCCCACAGAAACTGCTCAAACCCCAAATTTTATAGCTCAAATTTTGCATTCGCTAATAGCCGAAATTAGCGTCGTGTGGCTGTTGTTTTTAGGAGTGTTCATGGT
>JAJAYT010000598.1 GCA_026786085.1 Microcoleus sp. CAN_BIN18
GGACTTTAGTCCGCTCATTTGTTGCGGACTAAAGTCCACACTACGAACCGTTTTGATGCAATGAGCAATTCTCGCCACTTCCTAGAAACTAAAAGTTGTGCGGAGGACTCCCACACCTACTGTGTCATTATTCTTAGTTCCTTCAGGATTGAACAGCACAAAAGCTCCCGGTGTAATGCTGATATTATCGTTAACCTTGAAGCGATAATAAGCTTCTAAATGGTAAGGAGTTGCTTTGTTTTGCTGAAAGCGAGCACCGCCACTTACCGAATCGCGATCGAGAGGCTGTCCAAACAGAATACCTGCATTATTGCCCTGTGCCAACAAATCTCGGAAATGGAAGCCTACCATCCAACTGTTGAAAGTGGTAGAAGCATTGCTTCTTTCAGCATCAGCAATTATCCAACCTCCGTAGGTAGAAACAGCAAGTTTCGGAAAAAGCCGCCAAGTTGCAGTACCGCCAAAGGAATTCATCGTCACACCGCCGCTAACAGGTTCTCTATTTCTTCCCAAAATTGAACCCAAATCTGCATCGCTTAATCCTGTGGCCAGAATATTCAATTGGTGGCGACTGTAAGCGTAATTCAAACCAATGTCAATACTGCTGGTAGGTTTAATAGTTAACTGCGCCGCAGCCACGGTACTGCCATTAAATAAACCCGCTCCTAATGGAGTAGCTGGAAAGCCTAAATCGTTAGGCAAAGCAGCATTTACACTGCCGTACAAAGCTGTGAGATTGACTTTTTTGGAAACGTTCCAAATAAAGCCGCCTGCTGATGCCAAACCTGTGCCAGAAGTACCGCCGGATACTCGCACTACAGGGTTGTAACCTCCAAACCTAGAAATAGATTCTTGCCCTTCTCCAGCAAAGGGAGTAATTGCTTGAAAAGCGTCGGAAGTTTCGGCTTTTGGGCCGGCAAATAGAGTGATGCTGTTAGAAACTGGAAAGACGTAAAGCAGCTTGTAAAGTTCAACAGTATTAGCGCCAATGCTAGATAGATTCTGAGGATTGATGCCTGGAAATTGCGGCTCAAAACTCAGCTTTGCCTGACTGTCGGACAAACCGCTAAATGCTCCCGTTGACAAACCCAAATCTGGCCCGAAGCTGCGAATGTTGTAAGCTTGCAAGCCTGTGATTAATGTGTCTTTGCCGGTGAAACTGGTCAGCAGATTCAGCCGCACTCGGTAATTGAAGACTGTCTGAGTATCGCTGTGATTGTTTTTGGTAGTATCAGCAACACTAAAAATTGCTTCGCCGCTAAGTTTAGTGGTTGTCGAAAATTGATTGGCTTCTAGTTCGGAGGTACGGGCTTCTAAAGCATCGACTCTGCCGCGCAAAGTCGCTAATTCTGCTGCAAATTCTTCTTGCAGTCTTTGCAGTTTTGTTAAGTCTTCTTTCGTCGCTAAGTTGGTCGTACCTGCTTTAATTAGTTCGTTAACTTTATCCAAGCAAGCGTTTAAACCGGCGGCAAACTCGTAGCGAGTCATTGCCCGATTACCTCGGAATGTGCCGTCGGGATATCCCGCTATGCAGCCGTATCTTTCTACGAGAGATTGCAGGGCTTGAAATGCCCAGTCTGTGGGGCGCACGTCGGAGAGTTGAGATACAGATGTTACTTGCTGAAGTTCGCTGGATTCTGAAGTTTCGCTGTTGGCTGCTGCGGGTTCTAAGGAATCGCTGTTGGCGATTTCTGCTATTTTTTCGGAAGTAGAAGTTTCTGTTGGTACTGGCGCAGATGTGCCTGTTTGGGCAATAGCTGGTGTCTGCGGGTTTTGGGCAGGAATAACAGATGTTTCTGCTGTAAGCGTTTGTGGTTCTGGGTTTGCTGGTTTTTCAGCTAAATTTAAGGAATTTTCCGGCGGATTTTCGGCGGTAGATGCTGCTATTTGTGGTCGATCGAGCTTAGCGCTGTCTTGGGGCAGATTGGCGAGTTCGCCCGTATTTTCCACTTCCACCGCATCGGCTGGTTTTAACCCATGTGTTTCGGGAATTTTAGCTTGATTTTCAACGGTTGTATTCAGGCTGATTTCAGCCTGTATTTTTGTTAATTCTTGGGCGCCTAATGTCTCTTTTTCTGCGACATGAGGCATCGCTGCCAATGGTAAAGAACCGACAAGTAGATACAGTAGACCTACTCCGCCTGCACTAAATAGTAGACTTGCTTTCATTACAACTCCTCACCAAATAAATTGTAAATTTTTTATTACGTTTCAAGAATTATACGTCTATTTAGTATTCAAAAGCACAAGTCTTGAATTAACAATATTTTATATCTTTCATAAGATAAAGTACAAAAAAACATCACAAAACAGGTATTTAGGCAACTATTTTTTTTAACCTGCGATCGACAATCTCCAAAATTGCGATCGCCAGCATCACACTAAGAGCCAAACCCAACCAAAAATTATCCGCCGCAAATTGCCCTTTATCCAGAGCCCAACCACCCAAAGGTGGGCCGATTAAATAGCCGATCGCCCAACACTGAGAATTAATTGCCAAATACACGCCCCGCAAAGACTCTGGGGCTAATTCTACCACCAAACCAGAGGCAAAAGGAGTATAAGCAACCGTTGCAACTGACAAGAAAAACAAGCCGACAACGGCTAAAAATAGATTGCCAGTTGCAGCAATACCCGTCAAGCCGATCGCGATAAATCCAATGCCCCAAAGCAAAGCAGAAATCATCAAGGCTCGCGGACAAGAAAACCGTCTCAAAGCCCTCGCGATCGGCATTTGCAGAGCGACGGTTAAAAAAGTGCTAAAAGCAAACAAAATGGTAATTGTCAGCGTAGAAAAGCCCTTTCCCGACGCACCAACCGAGACAAAGTTGGTAAAGTAAAGCGGCATCGTAGTTTGGATTTGGGCAATATATAAAGTAAACATTGTGTTGACAACGGCATAGATCAACAAAGTGCGATCGCTCAACGCCACCATCCAGCCATTTTGCTTGCCGTTTTTTCCTGTCTCCACGGAAGTAGATGGTTTATAGGTTTCAGAAACGGCACCCCAAACTACCGCAAAAAATATCACAAACGAGATACCATCAATCACAAAGAGCGATCGATAATTCCCGGTTAGCGCAATCAAAAAACCGCCCAGAATAATCCCCACTTGCAACCCTAAATTATCCGCTAAGCGTGTGAAAGCAAAAGCTTCCTGTCGCTGTTCGCCATCTGCCAAATCCGCCACCATACATTCCGTTGCTGGCCAATACAAACCAACACCAAAGCCCATCATTAAATTCGCCACAACTAAGCTGGGAAAATCATTTGCAGCAGCCAACATGAAACAAGCCACAGCCGAAATAATGGCTGACATTAATAAAGTTCGCCGTCTTCCCCATTTTGGCGAATCCGAAAAAGAACCGCCCAAAATTCGACCAAATATGCCAGAAATGGAACCGCTTCCCAAACCTATGCCAACAGCAGTAGCAGATAAGCCGACTTGAGAGACAAAGTATATGGGCGCGTAAAATAAGGTAAAACCAGTGCCACTTTGGGAGAGGAATCTGCCGATCGCCAGAATCCATACTTGAGAGGAAAGACGGGGAAACCAAGAGGGCAATTTAGGCATGATTATTTATAAGAGTCGGCGGTTGAAACCGCCACTACACAAACGAAGTCCGCCTCCGCGGACTGAAGAATTAAGTTAGTAGGGTGCGTCAGCTTTAAGCTGTCAATTTATTGATCGCACAATCCGCTGCTGACGCACCTTACAACTCTCTAGAACTCATAAAAAATAGACACGGAGATTGCTTCGTTCCTCGCAATGACATAAATAATGCGATCGCCACAACTTTTAAACTGTTCGATCGCCCGATCGCCCGATCGCAGGCAAGCTTAACAATTCTTCTAACTCAGTTACACAAAAGTCAGCATTAAATTAAAAATACTTAACACGATTTGAGGAAAAAACTGGTTAAGCTCTAAAAAGAGGCAGAAAAATTTTTAAGAGGTTCAGTTATGACAGCTATTACAACATCAAAAGTAGAATCGATCAAACCGCGCTGGCAAGCTATTGTGATGGTGGCATTAATTTTCTGGCTGAGTGGCAGCCTGATTATCGATTTAGTAATTATGCCCAGCTTGTACGTGTCTGGGATGATGACATCTCCTGAGTTTGCAGCGGCAGGAAACTTAATGTTTTGGGGATTCAACCGCGTTGAGTTAGTTTGTGCAGCTTTGATTGCGACTGGTTTGATGGTTTTGAACAATTTATCCAGTGGCTTCGGCAAGCAGAGTCGCACAGCTATTATATTATCTTTGGTACTTCTGGCGATCGTCCTGATTGACACCTACGCTCTGACACCACAAATGAGCGCCTTGGGAATGCAGCTAAATCTGTTTGACTCCACAGCCGAAGTGCCCACCGGCATGAATCTATTACACCAAGGCTATTTCGGATTGGAAGCAGTCAAGTTGGCTGTTGGTGGCACACTGCTTAGCTTCTGCTATCAGCATCAAGCTTAATCAATCAGAAAAATTAGGACACGGCGATAAAAATTAGGACACAGCACGTGCTGATGATTCTTGTGGGACGGGCTCTCCCGCCCATCCCACAAACTTGTGTAAATTATTTAATTTGCGATCCTTACTCAGATGCTTCCGGCACATCAGCTTTTGGCCACAACAAGCGTAGCCCCATCACCGCAAATCCGATCGCCGCGATCGTCTTTACCAGACTTGCCGGCAACACCTCAGCCGTACCTTGGCCAACCACAACCCCGATGAAACTCGCCAATAGTAGGGCCGATGCCGTCCCAAAAAATACAGCCCGTGGCGAATTACAACTGCTACCAAGGGCGATCGCAGCTACCTGACTTTTGTCTCCCAACTCTGACAAAAACACTGTAATAAAAGTTATTCCTAAAAGTTGCCAATCCATATTTTCTTCTTAGTTCAGTATGTGTATGGTGCGCAGTGCGCACTTGACAAATTACCCATATAAAGCTAACAATTAACCCAGCACTTCCCACAACAAAACCGCCGAAATCGCCAGCAAAATCGCTCCGGCTGCTCTCTCCAAAGTTCTCGGAGCAATCCGATTAGCCAGCCACCTTCCCAGCAAAACTCCCAACAAACTGGTTGCAATCAAAGCCGAACCCGCACCAGCAAACACAATCCAAGGATTCCGAGATTCAGCCGTCATCAGCAAAATTGCGAGCTGAGTTTTATCTCCAATTTCAGCCAAAAAAATAGTTACAAAAGTCGAACTAAAAATTGCCCAGTGCTTCGGCTTCAGTCCTTTTTCTTCCTGACAAATATCGGGATTTACACTCACTGAGAGTTTAGCCGACTCCGGGGTGAAACCAGCACAACTCTTAGAAGCCTCTTTTATTTGTACTTGTAGGTGTTGCGGCAAATCGGAATTGGGGGTTGGTGAGTCAGAAGCAGACAAGTTTGGCGGTACAGAATCAAGTTTCACGGGCAATGAGTGCTAAATGCTATTTATTTTTGACTTCTAGTTTTAATCTTAACTTTGTTAGTGCCTGGTTTTACCAAAGCAGGGTCATCTTTTTTCCCGGATATTTCCGCAACGGATGTTTGAAACAACTTACCTTACCCAAATCCCGATACAAGCCCCAAAGTTATCTGTCGAGTCAATCTAAAATCTAAAATCTAAAATTGACTGACGAATTGATTCATGTGCCATAGGTTCGATCGCCCGCATCACCCAAACCAGGTACAATAAAACCCTGTTCATTGACTATTTCGTCGATCGTTGCCGTGTAAATAGTCAAACTTGGGTACTCTGCACTCAGCCTCTTCAAAGCCGGAGGAGCCGCCACCACAGAGATAATCCGAATCAAGTTTGGGTCAATTCCCCGTGCAGTCAACTCCTGCATTGTCGCCACAATCGTCCCACCAGTCGCCAGCATCGGCTCACTAATAATCACCCGCGTTTCCGGGTTAAACTGCGCCGGCAACTTATTCAAATAACAAGTCGGTTCCAGCGTCTCCTCATTTCTCGCCATTCCCAGATGGTAAACCGAAGCCAGCGGCACAACCGTCTGAATTCCTTCCAGCAGTGCCAAACCCGCCCGTAGAATTGGCACCACACATAACGGAGCTTGCGGGTTGATAAACGTCGCCGGACATTCGCCCAAAGGAGTCTGCACCGTTGTTTCGACTGTCGGCAGCCAATCTCTGATCGCTTCATAGGCTAGCCACCTGCCCAATTCTGTCATCGCAGAACGAAAAAGTACCGATGGGGTGGCCGCGTCGCGGGCGACAGCCAGCCAGTGTTTAATTAACGGATGCGGAGGAACGTAAACGCGCAGTTGCAGAGCCATGAGGAAATTGGGGAGATTGCTAGGTTTGAGGAATTGTCTGCGGTGCGATCGTCTTCGAGGACTTCATCAACGGGCGATCGATCGCTCGCTCTGTGCAACTTATCACAATCTTCAATTTTTTCATCTAAAATCTCAAATCTCAAATGGTATCACTACCTTGGTTTGCCAACCTCAAGACCAGCTTATTGAAATATTTTACCAATAGTATTGACATTAGTTGGCAACAAGGTTATATTCATTTTAGTGTTCTCCTCTCAAAGGATCGGCAGACGGGGGCAGTCGGCAATGGTAGACTGCTCCCGCATTTTTTTTGGGAAAGGCATCCGAAGCAAGAAGCAAGAAGCAAGAAGCAAGAAGCAAGAGGGAAAATGACAGAGGCAAGAGATCAGGGAGAGCGATCGACTGTAATATTGTAGAAATATTAAGATTTTTAACCTAATGTCAGCCCCTACCCAATCCCAATTATTTTCTCCCAACTCCCGCCCGACAGAGCAAGAGTTTGATGTGATTGTCATCGGTTCCGGCATTGGCGGACTCGTGACTGCAACCCAGCTAGCAGCCAAGAAAGCCAAAGTTTTGGTGCTCGAAAGCTACACCATTCCCGGGGGTAGTGCTGGATATTTCGATCGAGAAGGCTACAGATTCGATGTCGGAGCCTCCATGATATTTGGATTCGGACAGCGCGGCACCACCAACCTCCTCACCCGCGCCCTGAAAGCCGTCAACGTCACCCTAGAAACAATTCCCGATCCCGTACAGCTTCACTATCACTTACCCGACGGCTTGGATCTAGAAGTTCCCCAGCCTTATGACAAATACTTGCAAGAATTAATTGACAGGTTCCCACACGAGCGCGCCGGAATCCAAAAATTTTACGGCGAATGCTGGAACGTCTTCAACTGCCTCAACGGCATGGAATTGCTATCCCTAGAAGAACCCGGATACCTGGTGCGAGTCTTCTTTCAAAATCCTTTAGCCTGTTTGGGATTAGTAAAATATTTGCCTCAAAATACTGGCGACATAGCGCGGCGCTACATAAAAGACCCTACTTTGTTGAAATTTATCGACATGGAATGCTACTACTGGTCAGTAGTACCCGCAGATTTAACACCAATGATTAACGCCGGAATGGTATTTTCCGATAGACATTACGGCGGCATCAATTATCCCAAAGGCGGAGTCGGTCAAATTGCCCAAAAATTAGTCGAAGGATTAGAAAAATGCGGCGGCAAAATTCAATACAAAGCTAAGGCAAAAAAAATTATCACAGAAAATGGCCGCGCTGTCGGAGTCGAACTCACAACCGGCGAAGTTTACCGAGCCAAGCGAATAGTTTCTAACGCCACGCGGTGGGATACTTTCGAGAAATTGCTGCCCGCAGCAGAGATGCCAGCTAGCGAAAAGAAATGGCAACAGCGCTATCAGAAAGCCCCCAGTTTCTTGAGTTTACATTTGGGAGTGGAAGCCAGCGTAATCCCTGCTGGTACTGCCTGTCACCACATTTTATTAGAAGATTGGGACAAAATGGAAGCACCGGAAGGAACTATTTTGGTGTCAGTTCCAACGATGCTAGACCCGGATTTAGCTCCCGCAGGATATCATATCGTTCATGCTTTTACTTCGAGTTGGATGGATGAGTGGGAAGGACTTTCGCCGCAGGAATATGAGGAGAAAAAAGAAGATGCCGCCGGGAGAATTATTGACAGATTAGAAAAGATTTTCCCCGGTTTAGATGCTGGTTTGGATTATATGGAAGTGGGGACTGCGCGTTCTCATCGCCGCTTTTTGGGCCGCGAAGATGGAACTTACGGGCCGATTCCTCGGCAGAAGTTAATGGGTTTGTTGGGAATGCCGTTTAATCGAACTTCTATGCCTGGTTTGTATTGTGTGGGCGATAGTACGTTTCCGGGACAGGGTTTAAATGCTGTGGCGTTTTCGGGGTTTGCTTGCGCGCACCGCATTGCTGTGGATTTGGGGTTGTAGGAGGAATGTGGCAACACAGGTTGCCCCATTTATAACTCAGGACTTATGGTAATTCTGTTATATATCTGACAGTTTTTCTAGGATGGAGTAAATGTCTTTTTTGTCACCATCTTTACGTCTCCCCAGTCCTACAACAACAACCATAACTCGCTCTTGCTCGACTTTGTAAACAATGCGATAGCGCTGTCCAACGGCTCGGATACTGCGAAATCCAGATAAGTTGTCAACAAGCGCTTTGCCTTGCTTCTCTGGTTCAATTTTGAGTTTATCGATGCGATCGCGCAGTTTCTCCTGTTCTCGTCTATCTTTGACTTCCGCCAACATTTCCAGTGCTAACGGCGTAAGTTGGATGTCGTATTCGATTGAATTTGCTTCGCCTTTCATAGTCCCAGTTTGGCTTTAGCATTTTCCCAGGAAACAGTTTTGCCTTCGTCTGCTTGGGTGATGCTTTGGCGAAGTTTGGTAACGAATTCAATATCGGTGAGAATATCCAAGGTTTCGAGGAGTTCAGTCAAATAGTTGTAGCTGATTGCCGCCATAACGGGAACACCATCTTGAGTGATCACGATCGGCTGATCAGTGAGTTCTTGAAGTAGGTTGGGAAGCTGCTGCTGTGCTTGGGCAATGGTGAGTCGTTTGGACATGGCTGTATTGTATAGCAGTTGACAGTTGACAGTTGACAGTTGACAGTTGCATGAGAATCAAACCATTGATGCAGTACGGGTATCGGCTCTATTCATGAAGTTATTTATGTCCTCACCGATGTGGCGGTTGCTATACAACTTGAATTAAGATTATCAGCATTAAAGCAATACTAATTTTAATTTAGCACCTGGGTTCAAATACGACGTAAGCTGTTCTGCATTTAAATTGCATATCAAAAAAAATCAAACAATGAGTGGGATGGGCGTCCCGCCCGTCCTAAATATACAATTTAAATGTACGACAGCTTATCAATTAAAAACCCGGTTTCTGGGGAGAAACCGGGTTTTTAAACT
The DNA here is from genome assembly GCA_026786085.1 of Microcoleus sp. CAN_BIN18. Lineage (GTDB taxonomy): Bacteria > Cyanobacteriota > Cyanobacteriia > Cyanobacteriales > Microcoleaceae > Microcoleus. The sequence goes on from JAJAYT010000598.1 coordinate 9,275, forward strand.
GAAAATTGGCTGTTTGCATTCTTTTAACGAGTTTACTGGTCGTAGCTGCCGCCGACACCGATTTGGGTATTGTAGATTTTGGCATCTGTGATGGTCATATCTTCCATTGATGCGCCTGATACATCTACGGTGTTGATGATAGCCGCGGTCAGATTTGCCCGATCGAGGTCTGCGTCATTTAAACTGGCATTAGTCAGGAAAACTGCGGTTAAGTTAGCACTCGTCAAGTTAGCACCCGTCAAGTCAGCACCTTCGAGGTTGGCATGAGATAGGTTTGCTCCTCGTAAATTTGCTTCTCTCAAATCTGCACCAATTAAATGAGCTCCCGTTAAATCTGCTCCCGACAAGTCGCACTGAAAACATTGACCAGTTGACAGTAACTGTTTTACTTGAGCCGGATTTTCGGCACGAGCCGGGCCGGCGAACAGTAAAGGAGCAATTAAAAGAGTAGCGGTTAATAGATGGCGTTTCATATTTTTTTCCTCGGTCTATTATGTATTTAAGTTCTTCTGTTTATATCTACAATCTTACCACGGTTGTTTTCGGAAGTTGCGATCAAATTCACAGATATACTGTGATATCGATTGCCCTTGACAACGCACAGATGGTTTCCGAAAGCTCGCCAAATTTAATGTCGCAAAACTTAACAGTGCCAAACTTTAAGACAGTGCTTTTTTGTAGTAATATCTTCTATATTAGCTAAAATTGCCCGCCGATGTGTCTTTCTAAAGAAGGATCTGATTGACAATGCGAGGGATAGTTTTGGCAGGTAACTCGATCGCCAAAAAATCAAAACGAATAGACTATTTTTAATAAAAGTGTCACGAGACAGAAAATTTCACTTAAAATAAAGATCGACTTTTGACTTTATAGGTAGAGCGAGAGCCGTTACCGGCCAGCTCCCAGGCAAAACAGCGGGTGCATATTTTACACAAAAAAAATTATGCTGTCTCAGCAGCGCTGTAAAACTCCAGCTAGTGCTTGGAAAGCAGGGCTTTTTGGGAATGTCGCAGAGGCAGCGCGATCGCAAAAATGACTTAATTATGATCAAAAACGATTCCTCCAAGCATCTGCCGACTTTAGATCAAGTAATTGACCGCTCCCCCTTGACAGTTGCGCCCGATACCCCGCTAGCAGAAGTAATTACCCTGATGGGTCAACGGCGCGAAAGTTGCTCTCTCAACCCCGACATTCCACCAATCAATATCTACCAGAAATTAACAGAAATCGCAAATCCTGTCACCTCAAGTGCCCTCAGAGATGCCATAAGTATCTGCGTTTTTGTGGTGGAAAAATCCCTCGAGAAATCCGACTCGCAATCGGGGCATAATTCTCGGTTGCAAGGAATATTCACCGAAAGGGATCTCGTCGATTTGATTGCATCGGGCAAAAACTTAAAAAATGTCACCATCGCAGAAGTTATGCAGCAGCCGACAGCAACTCTGACAAAAGGTGAAGATCAAGATATTTTTAGCGCCCTAATTCTGCTTCGCCAACTAAGAATTCACCACCTGCCAATATTGGATTATAGCGGTCAACTCGTAGGAGTAATTACGCCGGAAAACATTCGCCAAGCGATGCTGCAACCGGCAAATATCTTGAAAATGCGCAGTGTGAAAGAAGTAATGATCGCACAAGTCATTCAAGCGCCTGTCACCGCGTCAGTTATCAGTTTAGCCGAGTTGATGGCGCAGCACCGCGTTAGCTGCGTGGTAATTACAGAATCAACAGAATTATCGATGAATTTGCCGTTCCCAATTCCAGTAGGTATAGTCACAGAACGGGATATTGTGGAATTTCAAGCTTTAGATCTAGATTTGTCGCAAATGATCGCCCAAACTGTGATGAGTACCCCCTTGTTTGGTCTCAAACCAGAAGACTCGCTGTGGGTAGCTCATCAGGAAATGCAGCAGCGTTTAGTTCGCAGGTTGGTAGTAACCGGGGAACGCGGAGAACTCCTGGGAATAGTTACTCAAAGCAGCTTACTGCGGGTACTTGACCCGATGGAAATGTCTGGGGCGATCGACATTTTACACGCAAACGTTCAAGAACAGACTAGCGAATTGCAAAAGGCGATCGCATCCCTCAGCTTGACTAACAACCGACTAGAAAGCGAAATCGCTACCCGCCAGCAGGCCGAGGTGCGGCTGCAATTGCTAGAATCTGCCGTAGTTAATGCTAACGATGCGATCGTGATTATGGATGCTGGACACAGTAATATCTCCGATCCCACCATCATCTACGTCAACGAAGCTTTTACCCAAATGACCGGTTATCGGCCCGAAGAAATTATCGGCCAAACACCCAGTTGTCTGCGCGGGCCAGACAGCGACGGCGCTCAAGTTGCCAAAATTCGGCGCGCTTTTTCTCGCCGAGAATCGCTGCGCTTGGAATTGATTAACTACCGCAAAGATGGTTCAACTTATTGGGTGGAACTCAACAGTGTGCCTGTTGCTGACGAGTTCGGGAACCTCACGCACTGGGTGTCTGTGCAGCGCAATATTAGCGATCGCAAGCGCATGGAACAAGCATTTTTTGAGGAAAAAGAACTCGCTCAAGTGACTCTACAATCGATCGGCGATGCAGTCATCACTACTGACAGCGACGGCTGCATTTCTACCCTCAATCCAGTTGCTGAACAACTCACCGGTTGGTCAACCTCGGAGGCTAAAGGTTTGCCCCTCGCCAGCGTGCTGAGAATCGTTGACGAAACTACCCGGATGCCGATCGAAAACATCGCCGAAATCGCTTTGTACGAAGGTCGGATTGTTGACCAAGGACACAACAGCTTGCTGATTGCCCGCAACAACCGCGAATTTGCGATCGACCACTGCGTCGCCCCCATCCACGCCAGCAACGGCAAAATTGTCGGGGCCGTCGTTGTGTTCCGAGAAGTCACCCAAGTCCGAAAACAAGCGCCGCAACACACCTGGCAAGCGACACATGACCCCCAGACCCAAATGGTCAACCGCCAC
>JAJAYT010000599.1 GCA_026786085.1 Microcoleus sp. CAN_BIN18
ATCTGGCAAAAAGCTAGTTTTGACGAAAGCAGGAGTGAAAGTTTTACAAGAATCACCCGCCAAAGGTTTACAGACAGCATGGAAGCGCTGGTTAAAGACAAAAACCTTTGATGAATTTCGCCGAATTGATGCGATCAAAGGACAAACTGGGAGGGGCGCAAATGGTATTACGGATGTGGCGTGGCGGAGAGATGCGATCGCCTCTGTGCTCGCAGAATGTCCTGTGGGTAAGTGGATTCTATTTTATGATTTTAGTCAATATCTAGTCGCAACGGGTCATAAGTTTGATGTGACGGAGGAACCCTACTATCTGTATATTGGTGAAGCTGGGTATGGGAACTTAGGAGAATTGGGTGGCTATAGTTGGCCGATTCTGGAAGAACGATATATGCGCTGTTTTTTGTTTGAGTATGCTGCTACTCTGGGAATCATTGATGTTGCATATGTCGATCCTGCGCTCATACCAAGCGATTATAACGATCTTTGGGGAACCGACAATCTGGAATTCCTGAGTCGTTATGATGGCTTAGTATATTTTCGCTTGACGGCTTTGGGGGCTTACTGTTTGGAGTTGACGGATAAGTATACTCCGCCAGTAATTGAGGTTCGTCAAACGCTACGGGTATTGCCCAATCTAGAAATTATTGCGGCGGGAGATGGTGTCGAGGCATCGGATGCGATCGCCCTGGATATCTATACTAAAAAAATCTCGGATGTTGTGTGGCGACTCGATCGCCCAAAAATCTTCGCAGCTATTGAAAACGGATATCCGCTAGCAGAGTTCACAGAGTTTTTAGAGGCAAGGAGCATTGAACCGCTACCGCAAACTGTGCAGCAATTTCTGACGGATGTTACAGAGCGATCGAATAGCGTGCAAGATATAGGTAGTGTCAGGTTGATCGAATGTACTACCGCCCATTTAGCATTGTTGATTGCGAATGATTCCCGTACTAAAAAGTTCTGTCAGTTGGCGGGCGATTCCCTACGGGATAGCTTCGCTTCACGCACTTTAGCGGTTCCATTGGGCCAGGAAACTAAATTTCGCACCGCCCTGCGGCAAATGGGTTATGTTTTACCCCAGAGTGATAAATAAGCTGTCGTGGCATTAGAATTGTATACTGGGGCGGGCTCTCCGGCCCACCCCACAAGATTTTTAATAGACAGTATTTGTAGTATTTGTAGGGTGCGTCGCTGGCGATAAATCCCTAAAAAAGATATACAATCTCGATCGCGACGCACCTTTCACATAGACTGGATCAAATAAACCAAACATTTCTTTTCCTTCTTCCGTCTTCCCTCTTCCTTCCATCAACTATCAACTGTCAACTGTCAACTATCAACTATCAACTGCCAACTATCAACTGTCAACTGTCAACTGTCAACTGTCAACTGTCAATTATGAGTTACGTTGCTGAAAATGCTTTAATCGTACAAAGCGATCGATCGATCTTACTAGAAGTTCACGCTCCTACAGCACAACAGGCACGAGAAGCGATCGCACCTTTTGCCGAATTAATCAAAAGTCCCGAACACATCCACACCTATCGGATCACGCCCTTGAGTGTGTGGAATGCGCGGGCGGCGGGAATGTTAGTTGAATTGATGATCGCAGCCCTGCGAAAGTATGCTAAATATGACATTCCTGAGTCGGTAGCGCAGGAAATTGCACTGCTTGGTACGCGCTACGGATTGACGGTAATTGAAAGGATTGATGCGGAAAATACCGATTTACAACTGCGGATTGCCGATCGCCCCCTGACGGAGTTGCTAGTGCGGGACGATCGCGTAAAACCAATGTTAGGTAAGCGGATTTCGGATCTTTGCTTTCAAGTAGATGCGGGGAATCGTGGTGTACTCAAGCAAGCTTTACTAGCTGTGGGTTATCCGGCGGAAGATTTAGCTGGATATGTCGAAGGTGCCGAGTTGGCGATTTCGTTGCGCGATCGCACTTTAGGAAGCGACTTACCCTTTAATTTGCGTGCCTATCAAAAAGAAGCAGTAGAAGCATACTATCAGAGCGGAGAGGTGAGGGGGGGGAGCGGTACGATCGTCTTACCGTGCGGCGCTGGTAAGACGATTGTGGGGATGATTGCGATGAGTTTGGTGCAGCAAAAAACATTGATTCTCACCAGCAGTTTGACTTCTGTGCACCAGTGGCGCAGGGAAATATTAGACAAAACGAGTTTAACTGAAGATGCGATCGCCGAATACAGCAGCAACAGCAAAAAAACGGCTTCTGTAACTCTCTCGACTTACCAAATGCTCAGTTATCGATCGACTAAAGATGATGAATTCCCGCATTTCGAGTTGTTTAACGCGCAATCCTGGGGACTGATTATTTATGATGAAGTTCATCTATTACCCGCACCGATATTTCGGATTACCGCTGATTTACAAGCACGGCGCAGGTTAGGTTTGACGGCGACATTGATTCGCGAAGACGGGAAAGAAGGCGATGTGTTTACGCTAATTGGCCCGAAGCGCTATGACGTACCTTGGCGGGAATTGGAAGGACAGGGATTTATTGCCACAGCCAATTGTACCGAAATCCGCGTCGCTCAAAATGAGGCGGAAAAGATGGAATATGCCCTAGCGCCCCGCCGCAGTCAGTTTCGGATTGCTGCGGAAAATCCGGGTAAGTTGGATGTGGTGCAAAGTTTGTTGCAAAAGGAGGCGGGACATCGTATTTTAATTATTGGTGAGTTTTTGGAACAGTTGGATGCGATCGCCCTTGTTACCCAATTGCCACTGATTACGGGGAAGACAAAACAGGTTGAGCGCGATCGGCTATACGAAGCATTTCGTAACAAAGAGATTCCCGGATTAATTCTATCTCGCGTGGGCAACTTTGCCGTCGATTTACCCGATGCCGATGTGTTGATTCAGGTATCTGGAAAGTATGGTTCTCGCCAAGAAGAAGCGCAGCGCCTCGGACGAATTCTCCGCCCGAAATCTGACGGACATACTGCGAATTTTTATACATTAGTCTCGCTACAAACTTGCGAGGAGGATTTTGCGCGACACCGCCAACTGTTCCTGACTGAACAGGGATATAATTATACTATTGAGGTTCAAGGGTGATGGTTAGTCAGCGTTGTAGAATAGACCTTTTGCAAAATCTCAGATCGATCGAAAAGGGCGATCGGCTGCTGACAGTGCAAATTTGATATAATAGAACAGGTAAAGTGTGCAGTATGCACCCTACAAATACCCGTACAAAAACACGATCGATGTGCAGGTAAAAATCAATGACACAAACACTCGATATCGAAAAAATCTTATTAGAGAATCTGCGGATGCTTTCGACAGATAAACAGCAGGAAGTGCTGGACTTCGTGCAATATCAAGTACACAAATTGCAGCAGACACAAGATTTATCAAAAGAAAGTTATGAGTACAGCAGTTCGCTAACACAACCGCCACCACTCAAGCTATTTTTCACAGAAATTGCTAAATTGCCGATCGCCATAAAATACTAGCAC
>JAJAYT010000600.1 GCA_026786085.1 Microcoleus sp. CAN_BIN18
CCCATCTTCCATATTCGGTTAACACTCGTGTCACCCCAACCTCTGTTTCCACTCACAATCCGCTCCATTTCCACCATTTCAAAGGGCGATGATTGCACAGAGGACGTGAAGCGTAGCTATCCTGTAGGGCGATCGCCCCAGCAAACAAAAGCGCGATCGCCCTCTGCGATACAATATCAGTGTAGCGATCGCGAGGTAAGACTATGCAAACTATCCTTTTAAGCCGCGCAGAAGTGGCACGGCGCGCAAGACAATTGTACGAAAATACCATCCGCCAACAAGTCGAGATAGACGAAAACATTGGAAAAATGGTAATCATCGACTTTGAATCAGGAGACTACGAAGTAGATGAAACTGGGTTAAAAGCAGCCCACAACCTGGGAGTAAAACATCCCAATGCTCGTCTATTCGGCATCCGTATTGGATATAATGTAGCTGTATCATTCGGTGGAGTCATGGAGCGTGTCTACAAATGATTTCGGGTATTGTAACTGATAGACACGCCACCATCACTTTGACATTTATACTCCCTAACGGCTCAACTTTACCGATCGAATTTGTCATCGATACAGGATTCACAGGAGACCTTTGCTTGCCTCCAGAAGCCGTTTCATTATTAAGGCTACCTTTTATATTCGATCTTCCAGCAAATTTGGCAGACAACAGCGAGGTTTTACTGCCAGTCCATGAAGCGGTTGTCATCTGGGATGGGGAAGAACGGGAAGTTCGTGTGATTGCTACAGGAAGGCGACCATTGCTAGGAACTTCTCTGCTAGACGATCGAGAACTTGTGATTCAGTTCACCGAAGGCGGTTTAGTGACGATCGATGATTTGTAGTGCGTAGGCGATCGCCCATCCTACATATTCCATTAACCCTCGTCTCACCCCAACCTCTTTTTCCACCGACAATCCGATCCATTTCCACCATCTCAAAGGGCGATGATTGCACAGAGGACGCGCGGCGTAGCTATCCCGTAGGCCGATCGCCTAGCCCTGTCAAGGTGTTTGCTGAGCTTGCTTTAAAAGTCGAGCTGTAGATACATGACGATGCAGTGGGTCTACAATCAAGTCCGGTTTTTTCTTTTTAGGAGAACGAGGTTGTTTAAGCAAAGATTTCAAGTTAACTAGCTGGGCTAAATCTGTCAACCAAAGAGCAAATTGTGGGGGTGATAATGCTCCGACACTCCTCCAGTATATAGGGTCAATCGCAATGATCATTCCTTGATAATTCCCCTGAATTTCAGTAATTAAGTAGAATTCAGAAAGGCTGGCATCGATTTTCCCTACACCATGTATGCTGCCGAGAGTTCTACGGATTACAGCTAAAGTATTGTAGGCAACCAAAGCTAAACAAAAACAGAATAAAGCAGCTTGGGGATAACCTAAACCTGGATTTTCTCCGGCAAAGTTCTTCTCTAGACCTTGAAACATCGTTTCAATATTCCAGCGTTTTCTATACAACTCGGCTACTTCAATCGCATTCTTTACACTCGAAGGTAAGCTAGTAAGAATAGCAATTTCTGACTCGCCGTTACGAGTTGGTTTATGAAGGTTCAAGACTACTCTTCGTACATTATTTAAAGATTCTTCCAGACCAGTTACACTAATTGTTTGTTCAAACACTGTACCTGTATTGACTTGACCAACTTCGCTCAATGGAGTCAAAGCTGTCTGGGGTAAGGTTTTATGTTCTCGGATTAAAAATTTAGCCCCTGCCCGATCCAAGCCAAACAGAAATCCTTTGGTACACATATTGCGATCGGCTATCCATAATTCGCCACTCTTGACAGTCTCTAACACCAGGTCAAATAATGCACGTTCTTGACTATAACCATCCAGACCTGGAAATACATTAATTGCTAATCTTAAATCAGGGTCGAGCACAACTAGAGATTTTCCGGGTAATGCTGCTGCTGCATATGGTCTCAGAACTTTCAGGCGATGATCAGTCGGTGCTAAACAATTACCATCAATGATTCTGACTCGATAACCTGATAATATGGGATTAGGCGCGCCTCCAATCAGTTCCATTAAAGTTGCCATTTCTGCCGAGGTCTCTCTCAACAGTGCTGCGCTTACTCCCACTTCCATTCCCGACAGTTTATTATAAACAGCCGTGCGACTCACATTAAGTTTAGTAGCATTTGCTTTGTATGCAGCATTGACGGAAGGATGAATGCCACAAATTACCAGGCTCATCATATCTACGAGATTGGAGAACAATAACTCCCGCGTATATTGGCTTTGAGCATTTTTCTCAAAGATGATGTCCATTTGCTCATGGCTCAATATACGCTCCATTACACCTCGCACCATGAGGGTGATGGGAGTTTTTTGGACGAATCTGTCAAATATTGTTTCCGGCATCAACTTTTTCCTCGCTTATCCTATTCCCAGCCTGCGCAAGTGTTCTTCCGAATACACCATCCAGACTAACCTACTGACAGGACTTCCAGACCAAGCTCAGCACACACCTTGACAGGGCTAGCCCAAGAGCCCCAGCAAACAAAGGGCGATCGCATTAAAAACTCATACAGCTAGGTTTCAGACAGGAAACTCGCTGATAATTTGTACACCAAGTACGGTAGATCCATATTGTTCGATCCTAATCAAATGTACTATATTTGATTGTTCGTGTCTTTAGTTAAAGCTCGGCACAACTACTGTGTTGTAAGCGATATCATATCTGCCTATGCCTACAGTTTTGCAAGTGGGGCCCTATGGATTCATCTTTTTTAGTTCCGATCGCGGTGAACCACCTCACATTCATGTGAAGCGCGATCGCCAACTTGTCAAATATTGGCTCGAACCCATCACTCTGGAGAAGAACCGAGGCTTTAAAGAGCACGAGTTGAGCCAGATTGCTAAACTGGTGGAAGAACATCAAACACTGTTGCTGGAAGCGTGGCATGACTACTTTGATACTTGAGACGGAACCAATCGCCAGCTTCGTCAGCGTCACTGATGATAAGCTAATTGTAGACCTAGCTGACGGTCGGAGCATTAGCGTTCCTCTGGTTTGGTATCCTCGTTTGATCCACGCCTGTCCCTCCGAGCGACAAAACTGGCAATTGCTGGGTGATGGCTATGCGATTGAATGGACTGATATCGACGAGCATATTGGAATTGAAGGGTTATTAGCAGGTCGGCGAAGTGGCGAAAGTCAGAAATCTTTAGAGCGTTGGTTATCAACACGCAACGGTCTAATGTAATTATTGCACTCAGAGCGATCGCCCCAGCGAAAAAAAGGGCGATCGCCCATCTTCCATATTCGCTTAACCCTCGTGTCACCCAACCTCTTTTTACACCGACAATCTGATCCATTTCCACCATTTCAAAGGGCGATGTTTGCACCCAGGGCGTGAAGCATAGCTATCCTGTAGGGCGATCGCCCCTTGTTTTTCTGATCAGCGATCGCGCCCTATCTAATTCACAGCCAACAAACCTAAATATTCAGCATTTTTTGTCAAAAAGATATTCTTAAGATACTTTACTTGCCCTTTGCATTCTTTGTTCGTGCCATTCTTTTGCACTTTCTTTAAGTTCCTCTATCTGCTCAAAATCTACCTGCATCACAGCCGTTTTAAACTCCACACCTAAAGCAAAGCTAATCTCAAGTAGTTCCAAAAAACTAGCACTTTGATAACTTCTAGCCTCATGCTCTTTAATCCGCTGTTCATCAATTCCTAGCATTTCAGCTAATTCTTTCTCGCTCATTTTAGCAGCTATACGAGCTTTAATTAAAGCATCTGGCAGTTTATTCAAATTCTCTACTACAATTTCGATCGGCTCGCTCTTGTCACAGTTAATCAATCTTTCATATTCCGCTAGTTCTTCATGTAACTGATCTAAATGGCATTGTATCGCACCCCTACCTGCGTCCCATTTGAGAAAGTCCTTTCTTTTTGCTTCTTCATCCCGCTCCATTGCTGCTATAGTTTTGTTGAATTTTTCAACCCATTCTTTGCTGACTTCATACTGTAATTCATCTTTAATCATGGTTCCCACCTCATTACATCTATAGCTATGATTCCTTTCTTGTTTTTATTTCTATCCTTTTGAAAAAACTCAAAAGAATTATCGCCGTAATTACCTACAGGTTGGTCTGCTGGGAAAATCTCGCCTTTATATTTGGCTTTTTGGGCATTTTTGTCATAATGATTGAACAATCGAGGAGCATTAACTCTCAGATCGTCCATGTCTACAGTTTCGCGATCGTAACAAGCATCAAAGTCGTTAGGATCTGGTTTGCTGGTCACAAAACTACCATTAATATAAATAGTCCTACAACCTGCTGCTTTTAACTGAGTCATTGCTAGTCTCAAGCCATTTATCATGTTCTTTCTCTTGAAATTAGTACCAAATCTATCGTTAAACTCCTCCCATTCACAAAAATGAACCTAAGAGTGGTAGATTGCCATTTTCATCGAATTCTGGAATCACTCTTTCACACTCTTTCCACAAATTAATTGTTCGTTTCTTAATATTATCATATTTATCTCGATCGCTCACCAGTATCCTCACAGCAGACTCGTCTCAATGCAATGGAAGATTTGCGCGATCGCCCCATCCGACATATTCCATTAACCCTCGTGTCACCCAACCTCTCTTTCCACCGACAATCCGATCCATTTCCACCATTTCAAAGTGCGCTGATTGCACAGAGGACGCGCGGCGTAGCTATCCCTCTTCGTGGCTCAATCAAAACGATATTCACCCAGTAGCCGTAACCACGAATTGTAATTACACTTAAATAGAGTTTAGCTGTAAATTAATTATAGAATTTGAAGGGGATGAAACAAAGCTTCTTACCAATCTCCGCAATCACGGGATAGACTTTGTTTACCTGACCGCAGAAACACTCTTAATAGGCGATCGCACAAATTCAAGCTACCTTTTTAGAACGGCTAAAAAATTAAGAATAATTTGAGAATCTCCCAGTTCAAAACCGGGAGATTCTCAAATTATAACTTAATGAACTAGGTCGATCGCCCTTTTAGTCAACGCCTCAGCAGTCAACCCATTAAACGCCATCAACTGACCCGCACTAGCAGTAGTTTCCCCCCGCTTCCAAGCGAAAGTATCCCGGGGGCAATTGCTGCGGAGCATCACAGGTTCCAACATCCCAGAAGCACCGCCTGTCACGCCAATCAAGGCGTCTCCACCAAACATTTTGGCAAAATTCTCATCGCTCAAAAAGCCGCCGTCAGCTTCCGAACAAGTATCCCAGGCAACATCACCTTGGCGGTACAAACGGCGGGGATTCACAACAGAAACAATCCGCACTCCAATGCCTTCTGTTTCCAAAAATGCTGCGGCTTCAAACACTGGCATTAAAGTCATGTCGCCCACAACAGCAAACACAACTTTCTTACTTCCCCCTTGATTTTGGGATGCTTGCGGAGAATCAATTTCGTGCAGCACAATTGCACCGTCTTCCAAACCTTGGCGAGTCTGTTCAAAAGTAGTGCGAATTGGCAGTGGCGACTTACTCGCAGTAATCACAACACCCTTATTTCTGGCAGTCAAAGCCCAATCGTAACAAGCTTGAATGCTGTTAGCATCCGGTGGAAACAAAGGAAACACATTTCCATTACGCATCATCGCCGCAAAATAAGCCTCAATTTCCGGGCGTTGGTGCGTCCAACCGTTGCGGCCTTGCTCCAATGCACCTGCCGTAAATAAGGTGACAGTTGCCGGAGTTGGACGGCGCAATTCTGCCATTGCTTGCGTGACAGTTTGCCAAATTGGTAAACCGTTGATGGCAAAAGATTCGTAGGAACACCACAAACTCCGCGCGCCAAATAGCGACAAACCTACAGCCAAACCCGCGCAAGCATCTTCGCTCAAAGGTTCGTAAACTTGACCGTTTGGCGATTGATTGTAGAGGTCATCTGTGGTCGGGTGAATAATTTTGAGAGCTTGGTTAATGTTGGCAATTGCCGATGCTTCATTACCGTCAGCATTGGTGACAACAAAAGTCCGATCGCACTCGCCGACTTTCGCTACCAAACGTCCCATTGCTGTTGTCGAAATCTTCGATTCTCCCCCAACCGCAAATTCTTCTAAAGACAATTCGCCTAAATCTGCCAGTGGCAATGTAAACTCAGTAACAACGGTTTTCGCAGCAGGCCCGCCGCCCGCGCGCTCGCAATTTGTCCGCACCAACTGCCACGCATCAGCAGTCAAAGCGCGCTGTTTTAAAGCGCTGATAATGTGTGGAGCATCGAGGGTATCTTTCGGATAAAGGTTGTGAGATTTTGCGCCCAATGCGTGCACTCCGGCACCTTTTAACTGTTTGATAATAAACACAGTTAATTTGCCGCCCAGAGCAGATTTTGCTGCTTTGTCAACTCCTTGTAAAACAGCTTGGGTAAATGCCATGCGCTGTGCGAGTGAAAAAGCTGTGCTATCAACATAAGCTTCCGGTTGATTTTTATCGTCAAATTCCTTAGCATCAACTAAGATAATTTCTTCAAAACCGTTTCCTTGCCAATAAGCAATCATTTCAGCATTGGTTTTAGTCGAAACCATGCTGTGATGTTCTTGAGAATATCCGTTCCAAACTAACACTGGCAAAAAGTTAGTAGCCTTGGGATAAGCAGTGTGGAAATGCCCCATGCTGCTCATCGGGTAGGGTTCGCCCATGCCGCCGTCGCCCATTGTGAAAGGGAACAGTTTGTCTGGGTGCAAAAGCGCTCCCGCCATTGCGAAATGCTGCCCTTGTCCGAGGGGGCCAGCAGGTGCTAAAAGGCCGGGAATGAAACCGGAAAGATGTCCTAATAAACCGTCTTTTTCGCGGAATTTATCGCGCACTTGCTGTACGTTGACAATTCCCATGTCTTCCAAAGATCGATCGAGAAACATGGCACTATAAAATCCCGGCGCGTGGTGCCCGACTTCGGTGACAATGTTCTTGTGTCCCAGCATCACCAAAGCAGCATAGGCTTCAGCTTGGCTGGCAAAACCGCCCGGATGTCCCGATGCCTTGCTGGCGGTGACTTGCAGCGTCAGGTAGCGCAGAGCGTCTGCTCCTAGCATCGTTTGAAAGACGGCGACGGGATCTGCCGGATCGGCGATCGACTTGCTTCCCTCGGCGATCGCAGGTGCTTTCCCGTAAGTCTCAAAACCCGGCACTGTCTCGGAGAAATACTGGATTCCTTCGCAAAAACTGGGGATGACTGACGTTGCCTTCGACGTAGTTGCACTCATGCTTGATACCTGACAAATTGGGATTAGATTAATTTAACAGTAATTTTATAACTTATTTGTTGCAAAAGATCGTTATTTCTGTTATTGCCAATTTATAAATCAAATCATGTCCGATCGACTATCGTAACAAAAAAGGTTCGTAGTGCGGACTTTAGTCCGCTCCCGGATTGCGGACTAAAGTC
>JAJAYT010000601.1 GCA_026786085.1 Microcoleus sp. CAN_BIN18
CATCCAATCGAGAAATCCATTAACGCGATCGAACACCCAACCAATCGGCCCCCCAAACTTCGGCCCTCGCCGCAGTAATATAGCTGCCAGTGCAGGCGTGAGGGTAATAGCCATGAAGGTAGAAAGAGCGATTGAAAAAGCAATTGTCAGAGCAAATTGTTTGTAGAGCGCTCCCGTAGTTCCGGGGAAAAATGCCACTGGTATAAACACTGCCATCAAAACTAAGGAAGTCGCAATTACAGCGCTAAAAAGCTCCCGCATTGACTCGAAAGCTGCTTGGCGGGCATTCATTCCTTGGCGAATCAAACGGTCAATATTTTCTACTACAATAATAGCGTCGTCAACCACCAACCCGGTCGCTAATGTTAGACCAAACAGAGATAAGCTGTTAATTGTAAATCCGAAAATTTTGATAAAGGCAAAAGTTCCAATCAAAGAAATCGGAATTGTGATGGTGGGAATAATAGTAGTCCGCCAGTCTTGCAAGAAAACAAAAATTACTATCACCACTAGCAAGACGGCTTCAAATAGTGTCTTCACAACTTCTGCCATCGACTCTTCGACAAACAAAGTCGTATCTAGCGCTACTCTATGTATCAAGCCAGGAGGGAAACCTTTAGCTAGTATTTCCATTTCTGCTTTGACGGCATGGGCAACATTCAAAGCATTGCTTCCTGGCAATTGATAAATCCCCAAACCTACCGCATCCTTGCCTCTAAATCGCAGGAAAGAGTTGTAATTTTCTGCTCCTAATTCGGCTCTGCCAACGTTTTTTAACTTAACAAGCGTGCCATTTGCCTCTGTTTTTAGGACAATGTTTTCAAATTCTGCGGGTTCTTGGAGGCGGCTTTTTGCTCGTAAATCAATTTGATACATTTGCCCCTCTGGAGCTGGTTCTTGGCCAACTCTCCCAGCGCCAACTTGTAAGTTTTGTTCGTTAAGTGCCCTGGTGACATCTTGCATTGTCAAACTGCGGGCCGCTAATTTATTGGGGTCTATCCACAGGCGCATTGCATAGCGGCGTTCTCCAAAAATTCGCACGTCGCCAACGCCTTTTATTCGCTTTAGCGCATCTGCTAAATACAAGTCGGCGTAATTGCTTAAAAATGTGGTGTCGTATTCTTGATTTTCTGTAAATAAGCCGATCGCCAGCAAGAGACTGCTAGATTGTTTTGTAACTCTCACTCCCGTGCGCTGTACGACATCTGGTAGTTGCGGTTGGGCGACTGCAACTCGATTTTGAACATCGACTGCGGCAATATCTTTGTTGCGCGAGGCGTCAAAGGTGGCTGTGATGCTACTGGTGCCGTCGTTACTGCTGCTAGAAGTTAGATATTTTAGTCCTTCAACGCCGTTTATTTGCCTCTCTAGGATGTTTGTAACTGCATTTTCGACAATTTCGGCACTCGCCCCGCTATAGTTGGCTGTGACGGTGATTTGGGTGGGGCTGATGTCGGGGAAGCGTTCGATCGGCAGCGTGGGAATGCTGATTGCGCCTACTAGAATGATAACTAAGGCGCAGACACTGGCAAAGACGGGTCGTTTAATAAAGAAGTCTGCAAACATAAATTTGGTAATGGGTAATTGGTAATTGGTAATTTCTAATGACTAAATTATTTGTAGGGTGTGTCGCCATAGATAATTCCCAAAAAACATATAAAATCTCATGGCGACGCACCAATCGACAATATTTGAGAAAACAACCCTCCGTTTCACTCTACCTAAAATTTGTGTTGTAGTAATATTTTTTCAAAAAGGTGCGTTGCTATCAGATTGTCTATCTTGTTCGGATTGTGAATGGTAACGCACCCTACAACTACAACTTAACTCCGCACTACGAACCTGATATTCGATATCAGCGGACTTAAGTTCGCACTACGAACCTGATATTAGCGGACTTAAGTCCGCACTACGAACCGTTATTAATTTTTTCCCCCTACTGGTGGTTTTTTTCCTTCCGCTTCTCCTGGTTCTTGAACCACGATCGGAGCGCCGTCTGTTAAGTTGAGAATGCCTGCGACAATAACTTTTTCTCCGGCTTGCAAGCCTTCGATAATTTGATAATTATTGCCTTCGATGGTTCCCAATTTCACGGGTTTTTGTCGCGCTACTAAAGGTGGCATTCCGGGTTTTGGCTGTTCTGGCTTTTGAGCTGTGAAGACAAAAGTTTCCCCGCCCAAGCGAGTGACTGCTGTGACTGGAACTACTATTCCTGGCTTCTGATCCCAGATGACTCTGGCTTTGACAAATTGGAGGTTTAGTAGTTCGCCAGTGGGGTTGGGAAAGGTGGCTTTAGCTAAGATTGTTTGGGAGTTGGCGCTGACGTTGGGGGAGATGAAACTGATTTGACCTTTGGCGATCGCCTTTCCTTGAGTGTCGAGCATTTCTACCGGCAAGCCCTGGCGTAATTGTGGCATCCGTTCTAAAGGAATTGATAACCGCAAGTCTAGCAGTTGGTTCTCTGTTAAGGTGGCGATCGCATCACCTGTTTTTAGGTAGTCGCCGACTTTCACTGGTATGTCGCCGATGACTCCGGCGAAGGGCGCGATGACAGCAGTTTCTTGGAGTTGTACTTCAAAACCGCGCACTTGAGCGGCGGCTTGGGCCACTTGCGCTTCGGCTCGATCGATCTGTTCTTGGCGGGTGCCGTTGGCTAACTGGGCTAATTTGGCTTTGGCTTGGGCAACTTCTGCTTCGGCTTTGGTTATTTCTTGCGGGCGCGCACCGTTTTGCGATTGCCGCAAAGCTTCCCGCTGCTGTTGCAAGGCTGCTGTGCGCCGATCGATCTCGGCTTCTCGGTTTTTTTGCCGCTGCTGCAACCGTCTTTGAGCTTCTCGGAGCTTGGCTTTGGCGCTGCTTTCTTTTTGAATGTATTCCTGGAGGGTGTTGGCGGATGTTGCGCCTTCTTTGGCTAATGCTTGATATCTGACAAGTTGCTGGGCCGCCAGATTCGCTTCGGCTGTGCTTGCTTCTACTTGGGCTTTTGCTTGGGCGATGTCTTCTAGGAGGCTACCTGTTTGGGCATCGGCAAGGTTGGCTTCGGCTTGGGAGACGAGGGCTTGGACTTGACCAATTTCTTCGGGCCGACTGCCCGATCGCAGTTGGGCTAGGTTGGCTTCAGCTTGGGCGACTTGGGCTTGGGCTTGGGCGATTTCTTCTGGCCTGGCACCTGCTTGGAGTTCGGCTAAATTCGATTCGGCGGCGCTGAGATTGGCTTGGGATTGTCTTAACTGAGCTTGGGCGCTGTCGCTTTTGATCCGGGCGATGGCTTGTCCTTTTTCGATTGAGTCTCCAGATTTGACAAAAATCTGCGTGACTAGCCCTTGGGTTTCGGGTTTGATTTGTACTGAGCGTTTTGCCTCTAGGCTGCTGACAAATTCGGAGGTATCTTGGATTGAGCTGGTTTCAAGGGTTGCGATTTTGACTGGTATGCCTTTGGGTTTACCTGCTGCTGCTTGTTGCGGCGGGCGACTGTGACTCGACTGCCACAAATACCAGCCGCCACCTCCTGTGACGATCGCGATCGCGGCGATTAGCAGCCAGCGTGATCGCGGTTTCGCTGGGCGCGGGCGATCGGCAACGGCGGGAAAATCTTCGGGTTGATAATTGTCTGCATCGGTTAGATGAAGTTCTGGTGTAGCAGTTTTTGGGTTTTCTACTTCAACGGCGGATTCTAGGGATTTAGATTCAACGACGGATTCTGGGGATTTAGAATAACTCATGGAGCACCACTTAGATTTTTTTTTAACATTTGACTTACTTAGACTTTGGCGGAATTTTTGCTCCCTAGCCTCCCTCTCAAGCGGGATGGAATCTCCCAAGTGTCTTTTTGATGGGGTTGGAGATTCGCGCGATCGCTTTTCTCCTTGGCTAGTTGCTCGGTTAACCACTGTATTTCTAAGGCCAGCACTGAGTTGCAGCGATCGCCAGAGGCGAGTTGATACTCATCGGTTAGCGGATATTCGCTTTTGAGACTTTCGATGTAATCTTGCCGGATGTAACAGACTCGCAAGCGGTGTTCCAACAATTTCAGGCGTTCTGCGGGTTCTAACTCGCCAAAAAAGAAAAATTTGATTTGGAAACGGGAACCACTGTTTACCCAACTTTCTTGAGGGTGATCGAGCATTTTTTTGCGCCAGAGTTCGCGCCCTTTGTCTGTAATTCCGTAGATTTTGCGCGGACAGCCCGCATCTCCCGCTTCTTCGGCTATTACCGAAATCTCCCCTCGCTCTTCCAAGCGCTTCAGCAGCGGGTAAATCGCTCCGTAGTTAACGCTGATGCAACTGCTCATAAACAGCTCTAGTTTTTGCTTTAGCCGATAGCCATGCAAGGGTTCCCGCTGTAGCAGACCGAGGGCTGATAATTCAAGCATTTATATCAAGTTGATATTATATTCTGGATTATATAACTATAGCTGACTCAAGGGCGATCGGTAAATAGCTAATTTGACAGAATATTTAGAGGTAGATTCACATTAAATAATATTTGTCAACACCCTTAAAATATACTTTTTTATATCCAGAGAGGGCGATCGCTTTGTATTATAGAACACATTTGAGATATAAGAAGAGTGCTAATTTACCTCGATTTCGGTCAGAGGAACGGGAACATCTCACTGATGTTTTTCCCTGCCATGAATCATCCTCAACAAGGATTTTTAAGGAATACTTAACCGACTATATGCTATTAATATGACACAAAGAGAGTGATTTATCTTGAGCATCAAACCAAAGATTAACGCCCTGTAATCACTTGAAATAGCCAGCCAAAAAGCATCACACTCAAGAAAATTACACCTCCGACAATTAAGATCAAACCCAACAGCAACGCCGCCACAAATAGCCAATCGGCTTTTTTGCCTTGTTCCGGGGAACCTAAATGAGCATCCAGCAATTCTATATTTTTGACATTAGCTTTCCAAGCAACATCCAACAAATCTCCGGCTACCGGTACAGTACCAGCAACTGTATCAAATACGATGTTAGCTGCCATCTTGACTAAAGTCTCTTGCGGCACTCCCATTTGAGCGGATTTGAAGACTACATAACCTGCAAAGATTGAACCGATCACATCACCTCCGCCCGGTATCAATCCTAATATCGGATCGAGTCCAATTCGGTATTTTGTGCCGGGAATCGGAATTGCATTGTCGAGTAAATGGCTGATTTGCCGCAGACGACGCAAGGATGCCGCCTGAGATTTGTTGGAAGTATTTGTGGGTGAATTTTGTATAGGAGAACGAGACATTTTGATTACTCCTGATTGCAATATTAATATTGATTCCGGCTCAAATACCGCCTTTATATCATGTGCGGTGGTATGGGCGGGGGCGGGTTTATGAGATTGTCGATTATGGGCAATTATTGGTGGTGAACCCGCCCCTACAAAATTTAACATCATATTAAGTCCGAATACAGAGAAACCCGGCTTTTATTCAAAACCGGGTTTTCTGTTTCTAGCTCAAGGCTATTAGTTTAGCCTACTATTTGTTGCCTTCGGTGAAGTCGGCATCAATCACGTCGTCGCCGCCACCAGTCGGGCCGCCGTCTCCAGGGCCGCCAGGGCCGCCAGGGCCGCCAGTCGAGCCGTCTGCTTGTTGGTACAGGCTGCTGCTGACAGCGTAGAATGCTTGCTGCAACTCTGTTGTCATGGTTTTGATCCGATCGTCATCTTCACTCTCGATCGCCTCGCGCAAGTCTTTGATCAGTCCTTCAACCTTAGTCTTGTCATCAGCAGGAACTTTATCACCCAATTCTGCCAACTGCTTCTCGATTTGATAGGCTAAAGAATCAGCTTGGTTTTTGCGATCGATCTTTTCGCGACGTTCCTTATCAGCAGCCGCATTCGATTCGGCTTCCCGAACCATGCGATCGACTTCATTGCTAGGCAAAGTAGAAGCACCAGTAATGCTAATAGATTGCTCCTTACCAGTACCTTTATCCTTAGCAGCTACATTCAAAATACCGTTAGCATCGATATCAAATGTAACTTCAATTTGAGGCACGCCACGAGGGGCTGGTGGAACTCCATCCAAACGGAAAGTTCCCAAATCTTTGTTATCATTCGCCATTTCTCGTTCGCCTTGCAAAACGTGAATTTCCACGTTTGTTTGGCCGTCTACCGCAGTCGAGAAAGTTTCCGACTTCTTAGTAGGAATAGTGGTGTTGCGGGGAATGATTTTGGTCATCACGCCGCCCAAGGTTTCTACGCCGAGAGATAGCGGAGTAACGTCGAGCAACAGAATGTTTTTGACTTCGCCTGCTAGCACGCCAGCTTGAATTGCTGCACCGACTGCTACCACTTCATCCGGGTTTACCGTTTGGTTGGGGTCTTTGCCGAGGATTTTTTTGACAAGCTCTTGCACGGCTGGAATGCGTGTAGAACCACCAACTAAGACGACTTCGTTAATTGCAGATTTGTCGAGTTTGGCGTCGCGGATTGCGTTTTCTACGGGAATGCGAGAGCGATCGATCAAATCAGAACAAAGCTCTTCAAACTTCGCCCGCGTCAAAGTCGTGTCCAAGTGTTTTGGCCCGTCTTGAGTCGCAGTAATAAAC
>JAJAYT010000602.1 GCA_026786085.1 Microcoleus sp. CAN_BIN18
ACCAAACAGTACAGATGACGAGCATCCTAGCTTCAGATTCACTTATGCAGATAAAAATCGTTGGCTTCTATCTGACTGGACATCATCAGAAATCAATGACCTAATTGAAGGACTAAAGAAAATCGAGAAATATACTTGGGGTCAAATCAAAGGTCACGGCTCAAAAAAACGAGGTGAATCAGTGGGAACGGGTTATAAGTTGATTAACATTCATCCGACTTTGCCTGACAATATTCCTGAAGATGAGAGATTATCAGAAATGCGAATTGATGAGAAAAAACGGATATTTGGGTTTCGCGTTCAGTCTGTTTACTACATCATTTGGTTTGACCGCAATCATTCAGTTTGTCCAGAATAAAAATATTTGTTATAAATGTGAAAGTTATTATATAAATCAATACCGTGCTTCCTCCCTTAGCCTAATGACTGTTGCGCTCAGGGGTTCGCCCTTGACATTAATGGAGTTTCGGAATGCTTTACGTCTAGCCAACCGCTGTTCCTTCGATAGTGGCGGGACTACGCGAGCTACTACTTTGCCCTCCTGTACGATTGTCACTTCTTCTCCTTTCGCTACCTTTTCCAAGATAGCTTGCAGATTCTGCTTGGCTTCTTCAACACTAATCGCAGGCATCTTATTAGTTTTTTTAGGTACAATTTAATTGTACATCAACTGGCATCGCAAATTGCAAATTGCAAACAGTATTAACGTTGTCCTACTTGAAGTGCAGAATTTGCTATCCGAACAACTTCTGACTGCCTTCCATTTTTGATACTTACTCGGTAAAGTACACCCAGCCTTTGCCATTCCACATAAGAAATGCAGTAATTACCGCAATTTTGGAAATAAGTTCCCCTCATTCCGCCCGCTAATTCAATGCTTCTATAAGTATCCCTCGGCAATTGTGACGGAGGCGAAAACGGTTCATTTTTTTTAGCTTCGATTGTGCCGAAAGAACAAGCTCCGCCGCGGCAGCCTTTGCCTAAATACATTTCAACAATGTAACCGTGGGAGCCAGCTTGCACGTCAAAATCAAGTTGCTGAGTGTCAGATAAAGGAAGTATGCTCGGCAGAAAAACAGGTACTCGTGTTTTGCCTTTGATTTGCCGAACAATGTTACTTACAGGAAAACGAGTATTAGCTTGATTTGTACCTAAATTGTTGGGGATAGGGGGAAATTTTTGGACAAAATTTCTCCACTGTACAACTAGATTTTTAGCAACGTTCAGAGTAGGAATTGAATATTTTTCTACAGCAACAGATGGACGGCCGTTTTTCTGGTTAAAGTTGCGGCGAATGACTGTAATTTTTGGTTTACCTAACCCATAAGTTGCGGCTGTGGAACGGGCGAGATTGCAGCTAATTTTGAAGCTTCCCATGTCAATGTTGCCATTGTCGGCTCCGTAAGACCAATTGTAACCGGCTGAAGTGCGATCGCGATCGCACAAAAAACGCGAAATTTCAAACATCTTGGCAATATGAACATCGTACAATCGCAACTTGGATCTGCCGGCAGATTGTGTAGTATTGCGATCGGGTACAATAAATTGTGCGGATTGCCAGCCATCTTTAGAAGTATAATTAAACCAGCGAATTTCTGTTATTTGCGTTTCTGTCCTTGCTAGGGCTGAGTAGGGTGTCAAAAGTGCGTTAGCGAAGCCCTCGAAGAGGATCGTCAAAGCAGTCACCACACCAGCAAAAATCGCCGCAAATAGCCATCTTCCCCTCATCCTGATTTCCCCCTAAGTAGGTAAGCGCAAAAAAACCATAGCATCTTCTAAGAGGCGAGTGCGAGTTAAGATATATCATACAATAACGGTAAGGTACGCACTGCGCACCCTACAGATAGAAGTAGTGCGTCCCCGACTACAAAACTTAACGCTTCCGAGCTAGAATAGCAGAATTTGCTATTAAAATTAAATCAGATTCCCGTCCGTTTTTAATTGATACGGTATACATAAAATTCTGACTTTTCCACTCGATAGTTGCTGTGCAGTAAGCCCCGCAACCATTGTGAAAAACTCCTTTCACTCGGTCAGCCAGTTGAACATTTTTTAAAGTCTTAGTTACCCCTTCTACTTTCGTAGAAAACTCACCGCCTTTCTGACCTCGAATTTCCCCAAAAGTGCAAGCTCCCGCACCTCCGCAATCTGCTGTATACTCCATAGAAATAGTATAGCTGTCCGTTTTCGCTTGGCTTTGATAGTAAAGCTTCTGCCAAATAGGAAGCCGACTGGGGATAAAAATTGGCACTTGTGTTTTGCCTTTTAATTTTGCCAAGATTTGACTTACCGGAACAGCAGTACCCGCTACAGCCACAGATTCGGTTTCCGGCAACCGCTGCGACAATTCCCACGCACCCAAAACTCGCGATACAGGTACTAAAGCAGTCAACACGCAGGCAGAAGTCGCCACAAATAATAATTTATTGTTCACTGTTTTTGTCCTAGATGTTGAAACATTCCATTTTTGACCCCAACTGCATTCACCTATTTACAACTATACTCCAAAATACAAAAATCATAAGATGGATTCCGAAAAAAATAGTTTAATTTTTGTTTAGAAATTCGCCAAAATATACAGTTGCCGATAAAATATAGCAAGCGACAAACTTAGGAGTTGAACGTGGAACTGCAAGAGTATTTACGCCAGCACGGATTAGAAACATTGTGCGAAAATTATCAGATTAAAGTTACGCGCCACCGCCAATATCCCGATGTAGTCTGTCTGAAATACTCGCAGATAGAATCTCCCCTGGGCGAAAAAATAGTCCAGCAGTGTCGAGGCATTATTTTAGATTCATCTCAAGATTGGCAGATAGTGTCTTATCCCTATGACAAATTTTTTAACTACGGAGAAGGGCACGCCGCTGCAATTGATTGGAGTCACGCCAAAGTCTACGAAAAACTAGATGGTTCTCTGATTGTACTGTATTTTTATCAAGGAAAATGGAGAGTTCAATCTAGCGGGACTCCCGACGCAGCGGGCGAAGTTAACGGTTTTGGATTCAGCTTTGCCGAATTATTTTGGAAAGTCTGGCAAGAATTGGGATATCAACTGCCACAAGAAACCGACCAATGTTTTATTTTTGAGTTGATGACACCTTACAATCGAATAGTTGTCCAACAAACCATCAATCAAATTGTGTTTCATGGCATTCGTAATACTCAAACATTGCTAGAAGCAGAGCCGACTATTTGGGCTGAAAAATATGGATGGGAATTAGTCAAGTCTTATGCTTTAACTAGCTGGAAAGAAGTTATCGAAGCGTCTCAGCACTTAGATCCGATGAATTCCGAAGGGTATATTATTTGTGATGCTAACTTCAATCGAGTTAAAGTTAAGTCGCCGCAATATGTCGCGATTTCCCATCTTCGTGAAGGGTTTTCTACTCGCCGGATGATCGAGATTATTTTAACGAATGAAGGGGAAGAGTTTTTAGCTTATTTTCCTGAGTGGACTGAATTGTATCAAAAAGTTAAGGACAAATATCAATCTTTGGTTGCAGAAATTGAGGATGTTTATCGACAGCATGAATCTATCGAAGTGCAGAAAGATTTTGCTTTAGCTGTGAAACATTTGCCCTATTCGGGGATTTTGTTTTCTTTGCGGGCTCGCAGAGTTGCGGGAGTGAAAGAGGCTCTTCGTGATGTTACGATAAATAAGATGGAAGAGTTATTGGGTTTGGATTACATTCATTTAGGTTTGTGAGTCAACTAATTAATAGTATACGGCGAATGGAATTCGCGTCTACACAAACGATGTCCGCCTCCGCGGACTGAAGAATAAATCAAACTCGGCGAATAGAATTCGCGACTACACAAACAATGTCCGCCTCCGCGGACTGAAGAATAAGCGGTAAGGTGCGCATTGCGCACCGTACAAATGCAAATTTTTGCGTCTAGGACTGACCAATTAGCTATTACCAATTACCATGAAAAGAGTTATTGTGCTTGTCGGTTTACCTGCTTCGGGAAAATCTCAATTTGCTAGGGAGTTGCTGCTGTCTGAACCTGCTAGATGGGTTCGTAGCAATAAAGATTTGTTGCGAGAAATGGCTCATGTTTCCCATTGGTCGCCGGCGAATGAAAAGTTTATTGTGGAATTGAGAGATAAAATTATTTTGATGGCTTTGGAAAGCGGTAAGCACGTGATTGTTGATGATACTAATTTTGGGCCACATATCGAACATATTAAACAGTTAGCCAAAGGTCAAGCTGTTGTCGAAGTTAATGATTCTTTCCTGCAAGTTCCGGTGGAGGAATGTATTAAACGGGATTTGAAAAGACTTAATTCGGTGGGTAAAGATGTGATCGTAAAGATGTATAATAGGTATGTGCGGGTTCCCGTTCAGCCACCGGAATACAACCCGGATTTGCCGGATGCTATTATTGTGGATATGGACGGTACTTTATCGCTTTTGAATGGTAGAAATCCTTTTGATGCTTCAAAGTGCGATCGCGATTTACCGAATCAGCCCGTCTTAGATACCATTCACAAGTGGCAGTCTACCGTTAATATTATCGTAGTATCGGGTAGAACCGATGACTGTCAGCCTCAGACTGAACAATGGTTACGGCAATACGAGGTCAATTATGCAGGCCTCTATCTGCGAAAAACTGGGGATATGAGGAAGGATGCGATTATGAAGGAGGAAATCTATCGTCAGCATATTGAAGGGCAATATAATGTTAAGTTTGTGTTGGACGACCGCCAGCAAGTTGTTGATATGTGGAGAGGCTTGGGATTGACTGTATTTCAAGTTGATGAAGGCGATTTTTGACGGAGGATGGATTTGGGCGATTTATCGCCCTAGCTGTGATGCTATAATCGAAGAAAGACAAGACGGGGGGGTTATAACCACCACAAAAAACCAAAGGATACAGCCCCGGGATAAGAAAAAAAAAAACAAATTAAAACACAAATATTAAAAAC
>JAJAYT010000603.1 GCA_026786085.1 Microcoleus sp. CAN_BIN18
AAACATCGGGGGCGTTTAAACCTTTATTTTTTTCTGGGGGCCGGGGCGGCGTTATTTTTTTTTGGCGCGGGGTTACAACCCCCCGTCGCATCTTGGACATCGTGTGTGTAGACGCGGTTTCAACCGCCGTCTTATCTTATTTCCACACTTTCCAAGGAGCCTTCTCTTGATCCCAAAGTTCGTTTAAATACTTATATTCTCGATAAGTATCCATCGCATAAAAGAAGCCATCGTGACGGTAAGCCATCAACTGTCCGTCTGCGGCCAAACGCTGCATCGGCTCCTGTTCTAAAACACAATCATCTTCTCCCAAATACTCAAACACCCGGCGGTTAAGTATCATATATCCAATACTAATCCAGCCATCTATTTGAGGTTTTTCGGCAAATTCTCGTACGTTACCATCGCTATCTACATCCAAAATTCCAAAGCGAGAAATCGGGCGAAATGTAGTAACAGTTGCTAGCTTCCCGTGAGACTTATGAAAATCTACAAGCGCCTCTAGATCAACATCAGCAACTCCATCGCCATAAGTCACCATGAAATTGTCGTTGTCGATATATTTTTCGATCCGTTTCACCCGCCCTCCCGTCATGCTTTCCGCGCCCGTTTCAGCCAGCGTTACATTAAAATCTTGTTCGCGATGTTCCTCATGATAGGTAATGCTATTTTTGCGTCCCAGACAGACAGTAAAGTCATTGTTCATGGCTTCATAATTAAGGAAATATTCTTTAATCATGTTCCCGCGATAGCCCAAGCACACCACAAAGTTTTGAAAGCCATAGTGGGCATAAATTTTCATGATGTGCCAAATAATCGGACGCCCGCCGACATCAACCAAAGGTTTGGGGCGAAATTCTGTTTCTTCTCTGAGACGAGTACCGAGGCCGCCAGCTAGGATAACTACTTGCATTTTTTCACGTTTTTAAAGATGATCAATTAACTTATCATCAATCATCAGCGATTTTTTCAAAGAATTATTAACATTTTCTCATAGTGAGTGAAGCTTTGTAAACCGCAGAAATTATGAACTTTTATAAAAAATCGTAGGGTACAAACTGCGCACCGTTTATTAAAATGCAGCGCGCAATTTTTAACTAACCAATGGTATATTAGTAAATAGACTAAACAACAGTAGACAGCTATACAGAATATAAGAAAGAGATTTAACAATGAAAAGTCAACTCGATCGCCTAAAACAGTTTTTAGGTATAATATGCACGATTGCCTCAATAATTATCTTATTCCAATCAGCAATACCTGCGGTTTACGCCACGGTTGTTGCACCGCAAATCTCAACGATACCACAAACCACCGTAGCTTTTGTCCCCAACATCCCGGGCGGCGGATTGGACTTTCACGAAGCAGCAGGAGGACACACTTTAGAGAGACACGTTGGTAAAACAGAATCACAATTAGCACAGCGACTCGCAAGCGAAACGAGAATTTCTGCCGCATCTTCCTTTACTTACCGTTCCGTCGCCGAAGCGGCGATTGCGGAAGCAATGAACAGAAATCAAAGTGCGATCGACTCTTGGGTAAAAAGTCGAGCTAATCGTTATACGATCGACTATGACGCAAACAGAATAATTGGCATTACTTTGCGCCGCCGCGCATCCAAAGCAACTCAGACATCTCGCTTGAGAATCGTCCTCCAGCGCAGCACCAAATTACCTCCCGGATACTTTATTCTCACAGCATATCCCCAATGATCGATCAATTTCCTAATTTAACCCAATTTTTCAGTTCCTACTTTCACCAAGACTGGCCGCTAGAAGCTGAAACTGCCAGCGATGTAGTGAACAACTACCGCAGCAGCGAACCGCCCGAAAGTATTGAAGCGACATCGGAAGAACTTAGCAAATTGCTAGAAATGCCGATTTTCGAACCAGATTTAGAAACATTCATCCTCGATGAATTAGGCTGTTATTACGACCCAAAATCCGAAAATCAAACAGTCAGAGAATGGCTCGAATCAGTGCAACAATCTTTGACCAATCTCAGCTAAACTCTATGTATTTCTACTCGTTACTCGGCTCTACCTAGAAACGCAGATCGGGAGGCTCTGCCTCCATTTTCTGCACCGAGGCAGAGCCTCTAGATATGGGTTCCCAGGCAGAGCCTGGGAACCAGTTACCAGTTAAACCAATTATTTTCTTCAGTCTGCGGAGGCAGACTTTGTTTGTGTAGACGCGGTTTCAACCGCCGTCTTATCTTATCTAACCGTCAACAAATAACCTTCATGTACATTGAAGTTAGGAACAACATAACTCAAGCTATTTCCAACAACAGAAACACTTTCTTCTTTAACAGTGACCAGCTTTTGCACAGCGCCCTCTAGATTATTGGGAATCTTCTCTAATTTCAAACTCACTTTTTGACCGATTTTAATACCTAGCTGCTGCAAATTGACAAGATTCAAAGTAACGGTTGTTGCTGACGAATAATTGCGATCGAAATAACCCAAAAGCACCTGTGCTTTACCTTCAGGATTTGACTTGCTAGCTAAGGCCACAAGGCGATCGTTATCCGATTGACTCAGCACCCGCGAATTCACTCCATCAGCATAAGCTTTGTATGTCCACCAAGCCGCCCTCGGCTCAAAAGTATTCGGCACAACCATCCCACTCAGCGTATTGTTGAAGCAATTGCTAACTTTTTTACCTACTGTTGTATCCCAACAAGCTCTGCAAGCACCATCAGCTTTTGCATACTCCAAGTTATACAAATAACCTAAAATTTCCCCAGGCTGATACTGAGCTAATTCTCCAACAATCTCGTTGACATAAATTTTTTGCAATTTTAGTTCCTTATAAAATGGACTTTGTTGAAAATTGCGTTTAGCATCGAATACGTGGTCATCCACAAATAAAATTATGGTATCGTTTAGTTCGTGCCAAGCCAGAAAATTTACTTCCAGTTTGTTAGCTTTGCAGTAATCCAAAAAAGCCGTTAAATATTCTTTGTTGTAAGTGCTGATGCTCGGCCCGCCAATCATAGCTGACGGCCCCAATTCTTCCCGCAATATTTTGTAAGCCCTTTTGTAAGTTTCAAAGAATTGTTCTCTGCTTCCCTTCCAAAACGGATTGATTAAATCAGGTTCATTCCAGATATCCCAAATGATTTTTTTGCCCTTATTTTGCTGTGCTAACTGTCGGATGAAGGCTTCCCATGCGGGATAATTTTGATAGGGCCAGCCTTTGGGATTGCTGCCGTAGCCCCACAAGTCGCTAACTAATAGTTGAAATTCGGCTCCGCTGGCGATTACTCGATCGTAAACATCGAGTCTTCCCACGCGCCACAGCTTCGGCTGCAAAGGTTTGACCAAGCTGTCCGGGGGCTTGCTGGGGTCGATTCCGTGCAAGATGCCGCTCATGGACGTTATACCAGTGGCTGGTTGTCCAAAATCTACTGTGATGTTCGATCGCATTTGGGCGATACTTGATTGCTGTCCAAAATAGGCGATTAACAGGACAGTTACCACAGCTAAGCAAATTGGTAACAGCTTATTAACAGGTTTGAAATTGAAGGTGAATTGCATATTGTATTTGCTGGCGAATAGAAAAACAGGAATAAAGTACAAACATTAGTAGGTTTGTAGTAAGGACTTCAGTCCTCTCTAAAATATTTTAAGCAATCAGGACTAAAGTCTTTACTACAAACCAATTTTCTCTAGGGTTTGATCGTTCGGACTTCAGTCCTCTCTATAATATTTTAGCTAATAAGGACTAAAGTCCGAACGATCAAACCGATTTTCAGGAATCGCTCCTCAAAAAGTATTAACGAACAGACAAAGCAACTTCTAAACCATTTATTGATTCTATCAAGTCTTGCCATTCTTGGGATTGAATCAGCGAGTAAGTATCGACTTGAGTTCCTTTGTCAGCAGCAAAAATAGTAAAGTTTTTCACCCAATCCAAGATAGTTTCAGTTGTAAAATACGGCGTGCATTTCCAAGCAAACTGCAAATGCTTCACCATCCCGGACATATCCCCTCGCTCGCAAGCTTCCCATGCCTGCCATACTAGATAATAGTAATTCAGCAGGCTGTCCACTTGTTCGATGTACTTTTGAACTTTTGGACTAATAGAAATACTGTCGCTATTACTATCAGCAGACAAAGCTTGTTCGATGACTTCTGTATATTCCCGAAGCATCCGTTCTTCTTTAAACATTTCTGCTGCCCGCAGTTTGCAAGCTTGTCCTGCCACCCGCCGCAATTCAGGATTTTTCACCCATAACTCTATCGTTTCAATTAACTCTTTTACTGTCTTTTTCGGGTCAATTTTTGGATCGGCGATTAACTTTCCTGTGTCTCCCAACTCTTCGGGAATGCCGCTGACTGCTGTGGCGATTACGGGCAGTTCTTTCGCCATTGCTTCCATCACTGCTAGGGGCATTCCCTCAGCTTCGGAAGATAAAATAAAGATGTCGCTGGCATCTAACCAATCTGCAATATCCCACCGCTGTCCCAAGAATTTAACTTGTTCGGTGACTCCTAATTCGCTGACAGTTGCTCTCAATTCCGGCTCCATATTGTCGTGAGTTGCAGAACCGGGGCCGGCCCAAACGAAGTATAGCTGCGGCCAAATTGGCAGATTTTTCAGTTGGGCGATCGCCTGCAACTGATACTGATATCCTTTAATTGGAGTCAGTCTCGCCGCCGTGAAACAAACCACAGCCTCTTCGGGGATGCCTTGTTCTTGCCGCAGGCGCTGGCGGTTTGAGAGATTGGGCGGCTCAAAATAACTGTCGGGCCTGCCGTAATAAATCACTTTTCCCCGTTCCAAACGATTCTTGAATATCCTCTTAAACAAGTTCAGATTATTGTGAGAAACTGCTACTACAGAGCGAGAAAAACTGTACTGGTATGACACTGCATCTAAATAGGGAATTCCATCGCCGCGAACGAATGTTTTAGAATGGCTATCGACATAACCAAGAGCAATTATGTACGGTATATTTTGCTTAATAGCAACTTGTTTAGCAGCAAAGTTTGCCATAGCCCAGCCGTCGCTAAATATAATTAAATCGGGTTGAGCTTGTGCATAAATCTTTTCAGGATCGGCTAAATTATAAGCAATTCGTAAAAACTCTTTCATCGTATCGAACTCCAGCCAAATATGCTCTATACCTAGCTGCTGCTGTTCGGTAATTAAAGGGTTAGAAGTTTTAGTTTGAACGCTAGTAACTCGGTAGCCGCCGTCGGCTGCTAACTTGCATAAAAGTGAATGGTTGAATTGAGCTAAACCTCCGACCCCGTGGTCTTCTGTGTACATAAGTATGTGTTTTGCTTGATGGGTTCCCAGTAAATTCGGTGTGGATTGCGATGGAGAGATATTATTGATAGCCATGAATGCTATATTGTGCCATTCGTTTAAATTAGTCAAGTCACAAATATTAAATTTGTAGCCGTATGCTGCCGAATCTCCCTCAAAAGTTTCCACCCAATCAAAAATAGTTTTCGTCCCAGAAAAAGGAGTGTAGTGGAGAGATTTTTCGAGACATTCAGCCATCTCCGCAAAATAGCCGTCACGATACATTCGCCATCCCATCCACACTAAACACCTGTAACGTTCTTCGGATCTCAAGTCGCGGATGTAGTTCGGCAAATCCGCTCGCGAAAAGAATTGCTCCATCACAAGTTCCATACTTTTCATCACTTTTGCCCCGCCGGACATGAGATTGCTATCGTGCTGGCGGTAGCAGGTTAATATCTCTTTCAACCAAACACATTTGCAGCCTTTTAAACTCAAGCGCAAAGCAAAATCTAAATCTTCTGTTGGCGGAAACCGATGGTCGAAACCGCCCAGAATTTCCCACCACTCACGCCGCAGCATCATCGCACTAGGGCGCACATATTTGTACAAAACAAATGCTTCTAGATCTAATCTTGGTGCGTATTTCCAAGGCAAAACTGGATAGATATCTTTTCCGGTTTCATCAACCATCAACCAGCCGTTTTGTACCATCCCTAAAGAGGGGTCAGCTTCAAAACAAGCAATTTGTTTGGCGAGTTTTTCCGGCAGAAAAAAGTCGTCGGCATCCAGAAAAGCTAAAAATTCGCCTTTAGCTAGTTCGCAAGCGCGATTTCGAGCCATTGCTGCTCCTTGATTTTCCTGATAGACATACTGAATTACATCGCCGTAAGGTTCTAAAACTTGGCGAGTGTTGTCTGTTGAACCATCGTCTATGACAATAATTTCCCAGTTTTTGTAAGTTTGCTCAAAAACGCTTTCCACCGCTCTACTAATGTAGCTATCGGAGTTGTAAGCTGGGATGATTACGCTGACTCTGGGTGTTTTTGAGGTAAGTATGCTAGACATTAATTTTTTCCATTCTGATAAGTTTCTTAATGCTTGATAATCGATTGTAATTCCGTAAACTTGAGCAATAGCAGTCAGACGTTTGAGCCAATCTGTGACAGTTGCTTTGGCAGGATAAGGACTGTAGCGGAGAGATTTTTGGAAAAACTCCACCGCCTCTACGGGATAGCTACTATAGTACAATTGCCACGCCATCCAAGTCAATGCTTCGTAAAAAGCCGGATTTTCTAAATCGCGGATGTGCTGTGGCAAATCGGGTTTAGCGAAAAATTGCTGTTTTAAGGTAATAAAAAGATTTGCTTGTTTTAGGGCTCTTTTTATTGATACATTTTGATCGTGCTGGCGGTAGGATACTGTCACTTGATGCAGCCAAGCTGCTTCGCAACCCAACACTGCTAAACGCAGGACTAAATCTGAATCGTCTACTGAATCAAACTCTGAATTAAACCCGCCTGCAAGTTCTAGCCACTGGCGTGAAAACATCATGGCGCTGGGAAGTACGGGCATTTGTACTATCCAAGTTTCTAAATCTAATTTGGGGAAATATTCCCAAGCTTTGATATCGGAAATTTTCTCGCCCTGCTGATTGACAATGCGCCAGCCACTGTTCACAATTCCTAGGGAGGGTTGCTGGCGAAATAGCGCTATTTGTGCTGCTAGTTTATCTGGAAAAAAGAAGTCGTCTTGATCTAAAAAAGCAATGAATTCGCCTTTTGCTTCCTGAATTCCTCGGTTGCGGGCGGCTGCTACTCCTCGATTTTCTTGATGTACGTAGCGAATTCTGTCATAATAAGGCTGCAATACCTGATGTGTCTCATCTGTCGAACCGTCGTCAATGACGATAATTTCCCAGTTTGTATAGGTTTGCGCACACACGCTTTCTACGGCTTGCATAATGTAGCGATCGCCATTGTATGCTGGTATAATTACACTGACTTGCGGTGTCTGAGTCGCTGCTGACATTATTTACCTCGCTGTTAAGTAGAAGGAAGAAGGAAGAAGGAAGAAGGAAGAAGACATATACAGCAAGCTTGAGCGCGAGCCGTATTTTGCGTTTTATGGGTGGATTTACTTAACCTGTTGCTATCTTAGTTTAATCGAAATTGGTTTTTCCTTAACTTCTGTGCAAATTAACTTAAAGTCCGATCGCACAAATGCCATGCAAGCACTCCGGTGTTTACAGGTAGGCAGATGTCTGTGCACGAGTCGGAAAATAGACAAGTTTTGCCCTAGAATTATACAAGCAATTATCATTAAATAGGAACGCTAAAAGTGAATTCAGAAACAACAACGATTGATTTACAGAAACAGGCCCAATTGTATTTAGCTGCTGGAAAATTGGATGAGGCGATCGCCCTTGGCAGCGAATTCTTCGCCTCGCACCCCAATTCTGCCGAAACTTGCAAAACCTTGGGAAAGGCGCTGCAAGCTCAGGGTAAGCTAGAAGACGCGCGGTATTGGTACAAAGTTGCGATCGCCCAAAAACCCGATTTTGCCGAAGCTTTTGCTAACCTCGGCACACTCTGCGCTACCCTGCAAGAATGGCAAGAAGCGATCGCCTGTTACCAAAAAGCGATCGCCCTACAACCAGACTTTGCAGGATTTTATCGCAATTTGAGCCGCATATTTACCCAAGTCGGTCAAACTGAGGAAGCGACAGATTGCTGGTATCAAGCGCTGATGGTGGAACCAATAGAAATAGCCGAAGAATACCTCGACTTAGGCAATACTTTGCTGGCGCAAAACAAGCCAGAAAAAGCACTGGTTTGTTACCACCGCACGATTTATTTTAACTCTAGTTTTTGCGAAGCTTATTGCCAGTCAGCCGAAGCGAATAGCCAGTTAAAACAGTGGCACGAAGCTATTGTTGACTACCGCAAAGCCATTAAGCTTCAGCCGGATATTTCGGAGTTTCATTACAAATTGGGCAATGTTTTACAAGCGGCGGAACTCTGGCACGAAGCCGAGACAGCTTACCGCGAAAGTATTGAATTAAATCCCAATTCTTTTTGGTCTTACTCCAATTTAGGTGCAGTTCTGCTGAAGTTAGAGCAATGGCAAGAAGCGATTGTTATCTACCGCACAGCTATTGAAATTAATCCTAATTTTTCTTGGTCTTACTACAGCATTGGCGAAGCTTGCAGCAAATTAGAAAAGTGGTCGGAGTCTGCCGCTGCGTACCAGCGCGCTATTGACTTAGACCCCAATTCTTCTGGCTCTTGTCACAAGTTGGGAGATGCGCTTTTCCAACTAGAAAAATGGTCGGAAGCTGCCACGGCTTATCAGCGGGCGATCGCACTTAATTCCGAATTCTTTTGGTCTCATTATAACTTAGCTTTAACTTTAGTTAAACTCCAGGATTGGTTGGCCGCAACCTTCGCCTACCAGCGGGCGATTACACTCAATCCAAACTTTTCTTGGACTTACCACAATTTAGGAGAAGCGTTGTTGAAAACCGAGCAGTGGAAAGCAGCCGCTGTCGCCTACAAACGCGCTATTGAACTCAACCCAAATCTTTCTTGGTCTTATTACAATTTAGGTGATGTTTTGACTAAAATGCACGAGTGGAACGAGGCTGTTTCCGCTTACCTTTGTGCGCTGCAAATTGAGCCGAATCTGCCGAAGATTTACGCTAAGTTGGGCGATGCACTGCTTAAAAGAACTCCGGCAAATTTAGACGCAGCAACCAGCTACTATCACCACGAATTGCAGCCACTGCACTCTCCTGAATTTTACTGCGAAATCGCCCAAAAGTTTGCTGAGTGCGATCGGCTTGACGAAGCCACAGTTTTGTACATGATGGCGTTAGAAATCCGGCCACAAGATGCAGCAATATCCGCGAAATTGGCGGAAGTTTTGGAGAAAAAGGACTTGTCGGGCGATCGGACTATACTATCACAGTTGGAGACTGACGATATTCGCGATCGCTACATTGCCCGAGTCGTCAAAAATCACACCTTTGCAGAAGTCGGCGGCTTGTGGGGAACAGTCAACGAAAAAGTATCTGTAGCAAGCAAATACGGTGCTGTTTCTATGACAATGATTGATTTCACGCCCGCATCCGCACAGATTTGGGATGATTTTCGCGATCGCATGGCAAGTTTAAATATTGCTAATTATAATTGTATCAGTCGGGATATAACTCAGATTCAGCTTGCAGAAATTGGCCAGCCTTACGATGTAGTCCACTGTGCAGGAGTTTTGTACCATCACCCTCACCCTTTGCAAATTTTAATTGGCTTGCGTCAAATAACAGGGCAGTATTTAATCTTAACTTCAGCAATTACCCAAGAACTTATAGAAAACGAGCGGGGGCGCTACGAAATTCCAGCTTCTGGGGTAATCTTCATTCCCGCTTTGGGCGAAGCAGAACGAGCTATCTTAGCAGCTTACTGGCAGCAGTATACCTACGGCACACCAATTCTCGGAGTAATTGAAAAAGCCGTTTTTGATATCAACGACTTTGGGCCGTGGTGGTGGCTGCCTACAGCCTCTGCGTTAGAATCCATGTGCAAAGTAGCTGGATTTAAAGTGTTAGATAAAGGATTGACTTGGAACAACAATGCTTTGACTCTACTGCTGGGGGTTTAAGGATTGGTAAACGAACAATAACAAAACTTGCGCATAAACTGCTAAAAACCCGCTTTTTGAGCAGACTCCTCGTTTTTTTTCTCAACATTCCTACTAGCAAACCAAGCTTTTTGCGTAAGTCTAAAATAAAATATAGCAACCGCCAATACGGTTAAGAATTTCTTAATTACTGAAAACCTTTTTCCTTCTTCCTTCTTCCTTTTTCCTTTTTCCTTCTTCCTTCTTCCTTCTTCCTTCTTCCTTCTTCCTTCTTCC
>JAJAYT010000604.1 GCA_026786085.1 Microcoleus sp. CAN_BIN18
ATTTACAGGCTTTTATGTGTGAGAAAATCAGCTATATTCACTGGTTTAAGGAAATCGTATTTAATTGCTAAAATCAGCAGTTGATAGGATTCGTGTATCTATTTTTAGAATCCTCTTAATAAGCATTCAACACTTCTGATCTAAAGCCTTAATTACTTCCTGATACTTCTCAACTTCATCGAGCAGACCCGCCAGAGTTTGCAGAGGCTTTGCCTTCACCCATTTATAGACATTCCAAGCAACAGCAATCGCCAGTGACAAACCTAAAGTTATTTGCAAAACCCGGACAAATATTTCAGTATCACTAAAGCCAACTCTATGTTGATTAGCCAGTAAAGCAATAGGCAGCGAAACAACTAATGTCACGCAAAATATCAGCAACTCATTCAACAAAAGAGCAAACAGCTTTTTGGCATCCCGGAGTGCAGCAGGTCGGTAAAAATCTGCTACAAAACCGTCACTTAAAGCTATTCCGCTCAAATCTTCCAACTCCTTCTCAGAAATTCTCAATTCATCCAAATCCGCTTGTATCACTATTTGAAATCTCCTTAACTTGGCATTAATTAAAATCCTCCCAGAGACCTAATTGAATTCCACAGACTCATATAAAAGTTGCTGTCTCGATTTCGGAACAATTGAAAAGCTTGTCCTGGTGCGCCAAAAAACGGTCTCAGCGTCCATCCCAACTGACTACCAACAAACGCATAAAGTCCCAACCAGAAGCGCAAAATATTTAGCCTGATATCTTTACCTTCGGCATCTTGTTCGGACAGAAAGTGCATTCCTTGATATATAGCCTTTCTCACATTCGTGAGATACGAATTTTGACATGAAAAGCTTGTTAGTGTAAGGGTTGTAGCATAACTCAGCATACCTCATCTTTCTGAGAAACGCTATATGAAACTTACTCCCAAAAATCCAGTGATTGCCATAATAGCAACATTCAGCAGTAGAAAAAAATTGTAATTGGTACTACTTATGAGAAAAAACAGACTGATAGGCGCAAATCCAAGCAGCAAAACGCTAATCATTGCCATCGATGTCATCAACAATGTCAAATACTGTTCAAAAGTTCGTTTTGAACCAAACATCACATTAAAAAAGTACAGTGTGGGAAAGCAGATTATCAGCGTCAGTAAGTAAAGTGCTGGCAGCTTTATTGCTGAAATCAGACATTGCATCCACGTACTGGATGCGCCTAATATTGCTCCGTAAATGCCAAAAAATATGGTACTGGAAATTAATAAACCGAAAATTTTAGATTTGAGCTTAACACCGTCGCGAATTTCTTCTAGAAACTGTTGCCGTTCCCGCAGCAAATTCATTACTACTGCAAAATATTTCACGGGTTCTCCTTGTGACTGATGCGACTCCGAATCAGTCATAACTCAAGCTGAGTACGATCGACAGTCTTGGCAAATCAGGGCACTCTATGTTAAATAAACGATGATTGTTGCACCTAGCTCGCCACAAGCTGAGATTTAGAGCCGTTTTGGGGTTTACTTGGATGCTAAGAGCGATCGGAATGATCGATCTTCTCCAAAAACATAGAGAAAGTCCCTTGAAAATAGGTGTTTTTTTGTAAGCCGATGGTGGGATTTGAACCCACGACCGTTCGATTACGAATCGAATACTCTACCCCTGAGCTACATCGGCACAGACAATTTTGAATCTTAACACAAGCTAAGCGAAAAAAGAAATGAGTTGTGGAATTTAATTTTTAGATCGACAACTCAAAACTCCTAACTCAGAATTAGTTAAACGACCAATTCCCCATCAGTCCCGCCCGCTCTAGCCCCGGAATAAACTAAACCGCGCTGCATATCCAGCGTCAGCATAGTTTTGTCCCGAATTATCCGCGTGGCATTCTCCACGCCCACCATCACCGGCACACCCAAGCGCAAACCGATAATCGCCGCATGAGAAGTCAAACTTTCCTCCTCTGTCACCACACCACCCGCTTTCCGAATCATTTCGACAAAATCGGCGCTGGTGCGTTCCACTACCAAAATGTCTCCTTGGTGGAAATTCGCCACATCCGCAGCAGTGCGAGCAACTCTGGCCATGCCGCTCACCGAACCCAAACCGACACCGGTTCCTGTGCCTAAAACTGCTGTCACCATCTCAACCTTAATTAAATCAGTTGAGCCAGCGACTCCTTGCAGAGTACCGGCTGTCATCACTACCAAATCTCCGTCGGAGACTAACTGTTTCTCTTGGGCGACATTGATTGCAGATTGAAATGTTTGACCGGTTGAGGGCAAGTCTAGGACTAATAGAGGCTTTACACCCCAAACGAGTTGCAGTTGTCGGGCTACATCTACGTGGGGAGTAACTGCCAAAATTGGGGTTTTGGGGCGGAACTTGGAGACATTTCGGGCTGTAGCGCCAGTTTTTGTCAGCGTCATAATTGCTGCTGCGTTCAACTGTTCGGCAATTTGGCTGACGGCTTGACTGATGCCGTTGGTGATCGATCGACCAATATCTTCTACATTCCTAATATTGCCCCTAATTCCTTCCCTCTCCATCCGCACCGCAATTCTCGCCATCGTCGCTACTGCTTCGACGGGGAAATTGCCGACAGCCGTTTCATTCGAGAGCATCACCGCATCTGTTCCGTCCAGAATCGCGTTTGCTACGTCAGAAATCTCGGCGCGGGTAGGACGAGGATTGTTGACCATGCTGTCGAGCATCTGGGTAGCGGTAATTACCGGAATCCCCATACGATTAGAAGTTGCAATCAACCGCTTTTGCAAAATCGGCACGTCTTCGGCGGGAAGTTCCACTCCCAAATCGCCCCGAGCGACCATCACGCCGTTGCAAAGAGCCAGGATTTCCTCCATTTGCTCGATCGCCTCGTGCTTTTCGATCTTCGCGATCACCGGTACTTGCTTGCCCGCACTGGCTATCAGTTCCTTAATTTCGAGCATATCCTGGGGATTTCGCACAAAGCTCAGTGCTACCCAATCGACACCTTGGTCGAGCCCGAACATTAAATCTTTGCGGTCTTTATCTGTCAGGGCTTTAATTGACAGATAAACACCGGGAAAATTCACGCCTTTGTTGTTGGAAAGTGGGCCCCCAACAACGACGCGACAGTACAATTCGCGGGAATTGCGGTCTACTTTTTCGACGACCATTTCCACTTTCCCGTCGTCAAGTAGAATCACTGCACCCTCTGGAACTTCGTCTGCTAGAGGTTCGTAGGTGACAGAGGAAATTAGCTCGGTGCCTGGAACCGGGCGGCTGGTTAAAATGAAAGGCTCGCCGTTTTTGACAACTATCGAGCCTGTTTCAAAGCGGCCTAGACGAATTTTCGGGCCTTGGAGGTCTTGGAGGATGGCAACCGGCTGGTTGAGTTCAAAGGATGTTTGCCGGATTAAGCGGATGCTGCGCTCGTGGTCTTCTTCTGTTCCGTGGGAAAAGTTGAGTCGCAAAGTTGTCGCACCGGCTTCTATAAGCTGGCGCAGCACTTGTGGGTCAGAAGTAGCTGGGCCAATGGTGGCGACGATTTTGGTTCGGCGTAGGGATTTTTGCAGTTGCATGAATTGAAATGGGGTGGCTGGAGGATTTATTGTTTAAATTTCGGCTAAGTTTTTGCTATTGATTACTACAAGCAATGATGCACGTCTTAATTCTTATAAGTTTGTCGATCGTCACGAACAGCAGGAATTCGCCACACTCTAGAATATCTGACTTTATTACCGATCGATAATCTTTTCAGTGCGATCGGCTTTTCTTCAAAATAACTTTAGATTTAATCCTTGACAAATATACAGATATACCGATGGGAATTGGGAATTGGGAATTGGGAATTGGGAACTGGGAATTGGGAATTGGCACCACTACGGGGTTCTTGAGTCCTTCGACCCTTTGACTACGCCAGCGGGCGACGCTACGCCAGCCGGCGACGCTACGCGTGCGGAACTGCGTATCCGAAGTATTGGGTATTGGTGGTTCCTTTTTTTTGTCCGAATTACTAATTGCCTATTATTTCACAAAACTTTACTATTTAGAGTCTGGTATCTTATACTACGCAAGTGTGAAATATTAAGGAGTGTTAACAAAGATGTCGGAGGCAGGACGGCCGCTGACAGTGCCGAAAGAGTTTCTAAGTCCTCCGGGTGACTTGAATCCGACGCTGCTACTGTTTTTGAGTGCACTAGCGATTATCGCGATTTCGTTTGTGGGTTTTTGGTACGGAAACTGGCCCCAATGGTGCTGTTTTTCACTGAACGTGTTGGCTTTGCACATCGCGGGCACAGTGATTCACGATGCGTCTCACAATTGTGCCCATCGCGATCGCAGGATTAACGCTATTTTGGGACATGGTAGTGCCCTGATGTTGGGTTTTGCTTATCCGGTGTTTACGCGGGTACATATGCAGCATCACGCCCACGTTAACGATCCAGAAAACGACCCAGATCATTATGTTTCGACTGGTGGGCCTCTGTGGCTAATTGCTGCGAGGTTTTTTTACCACGAGATTTTCTTTTTTAAGCGCAAGCTATGGCGAAAAAATGAACTGTGGGAATGGTTTTTTAGCCGCTTGTTTGTGATTGCGATCGTGTATATCTCGATTCAATACGACCATTTAGGTTATGTGCTGAATTTTTGGTTTTCTCCGGCTTTGGTGGTGGGGTTGGCGTTGGGGTTATTTTTTGATTATTTGCCGCACCGTCCGTTTCACGATCGCGATCGTTGGAAAAATGCTAGAGTCTATCCAAATTCGATTCTCAATGTCTTAATTTTGGGGCAGAATTATCATCTGATTCATCATTTATGGCCTTCCATTCCTTGGTACAATTACAAGCCTGCTTATGAAGCTGTGAAGCCGCTGTTGGATGAGAAGGGTTCTCCTCAAAGTTTGGGAATATTGGAAGGGAGAAAAGACTTTTGGAATTTTATATATGACATCTTTTTAGGGATTAGGCTGCATCACAAGAAAGCGTCTGAGTAATAAAAACCCGGTTTCTTTGAGAAGCCGGTTTTTTTTGTATGCCATCAGGAAGAAGGTA
The DNA here is from genome assembly GCA_026786085.1 of Microcoleus sp. CAN_BIN18. Taxonomy (GTDB): domain Bacteria; phylum Cyanobacteriota; class Cyanobacteriia; order Cyanobacteriales; family Microcoleaceae; genus Microcoleus. The sequence goes on from JAJAYT010000604.1 coordinate 5,019, forward strand.
AATAAGCTGTTCTACATTTAAATTGTGTGTCAAAAATCAATAAAACTCTTGTGGGACGTTGCTCTGAGCAGCGTCCCGAATTTCCAATTTAAATGCGCAACAGCTTAAGAACTTTAGTCCTTATTAATTGAGCGAGAGAGGACTAAAGTCCTCACTACAAACATCAGCAATTTAGACGCGCCACCAGACAAACAATTCAAACAGAAGAATTTGGTAGCGTTTGCCACATTTCCGCATCTCCCTATCAAGGCAAGTCTTCGGCTGTTCGCTGCCAATTAAGGGCTGTTTCTCAACCGAGCGATGATTCTAGATTAGAAAGTTCCGGTGGAAATTGCGGCAAAGTCAGAGTAAAAGATGTGCGCCACAACTCGTCAGTTTTAGAACTTTCGGCCGGACAACTAGAC
>JAJAYT010000605.1 GCA_026786085.1 Microcoleus sp. CAN_BIN18
GTCTCCTCTATATTCTGGTGCAACCGGAATTGATATTTAACTGGTTCCCAGGCAGAGCCTGGGAACCAGTAGAATGAGTAGATTAAGAGGCTCCGAAATTCACTTTTGTTACTTCACCAGCGACAACATTAACTGTTTGTTGAATCTGACTGCCATCAACCTTTAACTGATAAGTTCCAGGCGAAAGCTCGATCGCCCCAAACCATCCTTTACCATCCGCCCGCAGTTGACGAACCTTGCCCGAATCATCGATCGCCTGCAATGTCAAACTCGCACCGTCGCAAGTACGCGCGGCGAAGCTATCCCGTAGGGAATCGCACTTTTGTAACATTCCGGCGATCGCACCCAAAGTCGGCCGCGACTTCCAAGGCATATCAGGAATCCCCACCGGAGTCGCCCACACAGGCTGAGTTTGAACGGCTTTACCCGTCGCACCATCAACGTATTGACTAGGCTGCGACAGCGCCGTATAAAACCAATCATTACTCTGCGACAGGAATTTCCAAGGCTGGCGGGGCAAATCTCCGCTGCCGCCCGATCGCAATTCCCCATTACTGTAAATATTGCTGCTAGCGTAGGAATATAACACCGTACCCGCCACATGATTTCCTTTCGCAGAGGGCGCTTCAGCCCGACGAATCTGCCCTAGAGTGTCTTCGATATAGTTGAGATAGTTACCAGGCCCGATCGCAATTTGGCGATTGTATTGGTGGTCTTTAGCATACTCAATCCAGTGGTCAAAACCCAGTTTCTGCTGTGGCTTGTACTCGCGCTGGTAAGTCATCGGCATCGCCATATCGATGATCCCTTCTTCCAGCCAAGCCCGCCAATCCTGAAATACTTCTTGGTAAGGTTGCGTTTTATACCAGCCTGCATCGTTGGCTGGGCCGTCGCCCCAGGCGATGGTGGCCGCCGTCACTTTCACTCGTGGTTTAATCGCCAGGGCTTCTACATAAATTTTCCGCACTAATTCCGTCACCCGATCGCGCCGCCACTGCATCCACAGGGAATCTGTGGGTGTGGGTTTGCCCGATCGACCGTTTTGCTGGTTGAAACGGGCGATCGAAGTAGGATTGTAGCCCCAATTCGGCCCGCCGTAGCGCACGTAATCTAGCTGTACGCCGTCCACATCGTAGCGCTCGATCAAGTCCAAATAGACGGAAACAGTATAATCTAGGGCGTCTGGATTGCCGGGATCAAGGAAACCTTTAGCTTCGCCGCCCTCCGTCAGCATCGCCCAATTGTCCTTTCCTGGGGCATTGGGCCCGTGTTGTTGCCAAATGTGATTGGCGGGAAGTTTGCCACCGGAAACTACTGGTAGCGTCACCATCCAAGCGTGTACTTCTATATCGGCGGCGTGGGCTTTGTCGATCAAATCTTGCAGGGGATCGAAACCTGCTGGAACATTGGGATCGGTGGTGCGGGGTTCGATCGCACTGGTGTAAAAAGCATCACCTCGGCGGCGGACTTGGGCAACGATCGCGTTTGCGTTCGATCGTTTGGCGTCTGCGATCAATTTTGTCACTTCTTGGGGTGTTTTGAAACCTGGGTTGAATGCGTCCACCCAGAAGGCGCGAAATTCGCTGGTTTGGGTTTGTGGCATAAGTGCGTTAGCCCGTGAAGGGAAAAGGTTTGATAACCAAGCGGGAGTCAGCAGAAAACTGATTGTTAAGCCGATCGCGAACAGACTTGACAAAAAGAAGGTTTTAGTCTTTCGCATGAAGAATGTGTGAGAGAGCGTTGAAATGTGATTTACGGACTAGGAGGTCGATCGTCCGCTTGACATTTTCGCACATTAGTATATTTAGCAGCCAGATATATAAATTAATTTAGTTAAAAATATAGTTAAAAAGATGTATTGGAGATTACAAGTTATCTTTAATTTCCATTGGTCAACTTGGCAAAAACTGCTTGCACTTGATCGTCGCTGGCAAAGTCTCCAGCTTCGGCCTCGGCAACACCTTTATTAATTTCATCAAGCAGCCATTGATAGATTTCCAGGTAAGAAGCGATCGCTTCGTTCAAAATATATGTTAAATCGCGATCGGTGACATTAGCGATCGCCTTCAGTGCTTCTTGTTTGTCGCTATCAATTGGAAACGTCACATTTTCTTGGTTCATTGCTGCCTCTTGCTGTGATGGGAAGAGATTAGAATGTTACTATGATAGCCTATAGATGCCAATTTAGGTCAAAATAAGCTAAAGTGGCGATCGACTTTTTCTGAACTAATCAGGAACTTGTCGATCAACAACTGCTGAACATAATAAATTTATTAGACAATAAATCAATGACAACTAAATAATCACTCACAATGCCATATACTTGTCATGCAAACGGTTTCTAGTTTCCCGGAAAATTCCGATCGCACTCAGTAAACCAAATAAGTAACTAGCCAAAATATCTTTGCAATGGAAAAAAAGCATAACGCTGGATTATGGGTATCAGTATTGTACTTCGCTCAAGGTCTTCCTTACACCGTCGTTAATTTAATGTCGGTGATTTTCTTGAAAGGTATGGGAACCAGCAACGAACTAATCGGATTGACAAGTCTTTTGTCTTTTCCTTGGGTTTTAAAAGGTTTGTGGGGCCCCGTAGTCGATATGTACTCAACTAAACGTAAGTGGATTTTAAACACCGAAATCATTTGCGCTTTTTTGTTTGCTTGCCTAGCCTTTGGCGTATTAATGCCCCAGCCTATCATTATATCACTGGTAATTTTGACTGCGATCGCCTTTGCGTCAGCTACTCACGACATCGCCATTGATGGATTCTATTTAAACACGCTCAATAAAGACCAACAAGCACTATTTGTCGGCGTTCGCAACACGGCTTATAGAGGCGCAGTCATTCTCGGTAGCGGTGTCTTGGTTTTCTTCGCCGGTAAGCTAGCAGAAGAGCATTTAGTCACCGGAACTGGAAGCGATACCAAAGTATATCAAGACATTTCCCTGTCATTTTTAGGTTCCTCCTTTAATGTGTCAGCGCTTCAGTATGGATGGGCGACAGCATTTGGCATTTGTGCCATTATATTTGTGCTGATTTATCTGTTTCAGCGCTGGTATCTTCCCTATCCTAAAAATCACAATGTCGAAGTCGGCGCACCTCGGAAAACAACCAGCTTTATTGAGTCATTTAGCACCTATTTTCAGCAAGAAAAAATTGGTTGGATTGTCGCTTATGTCTTGATATTTCGATTGGGCGATGCCTTGACTTTTAAAATGGCTCCTCCATTTTTGATGGATAAAGTCGAGAAAGGAGGATTAGCAGTTTCTACCTCAGAGATGGGCTTATTATCTGGTACTTTAGGGGTAATGTTTTTGTTGGTTGGAGGGTTGCTGGGTGGCTATTTGATTGCCAAACAAGGATTGAAAAAATGGATGTGGCCCACAGCTATTTTGCAAAATTCTACTAACGTGCTGTATTGGATGTTGGCGATAAATCAACCGGGGATTGAATGGGCCTATGCTGTAAACTCGATCGAGCAATTTACTTACGGACTTGGCGTAGCAGCCTATACAGTGTTCTTGATGCGGACTGTTCGCCCAGAATATGAAGCCTCCCATTATGCAATTACAACCGCATTCATGGCCGCAGGAGTGCTGATTCCTGGGGTTTTCAGCGGCTACTTGCAGGCGAATCTTGGCTATCAAAATTATTTCTTGATGAGCGCACTGGCTGTGATTCCGGGTATGATGACAATTTTCTTTTTGCCACTAGAAGATGAGCCAAAATTAGCATCTATGCCGAGGCCAGGACTCGACGATCCAGACTAATTAGGACTTATGCAGCCAAGCAACTTTTAGATTATTTGTGTAGGTAAGGTGCGCAGTGCGCACCCTACAGATAGAGTCGTAAGTCTTGTTAATATCAAGGTTTACCAGAAAAGGACACAACATTGTTGTGTCCCTACCGAATATTTGTATTGCTAACTGGCAACTAAATTGAAATAAAATCGCTAGCTGTTAGCGGACTTCTTCGGAGACCCGGAATATTGGCAAGAATTTGGCCGTTACTGGCAATTTCAATGGTTGTTGAAACATCGCCTTGATTAACTTGCACTTGGTTAAAGCTCAAACCTCTGCTTAAACCGATTAAATCTTGACCCTGTTGAAAGTCTATAATTGTGACAGTACCAGCACCTGCTCGTAACACAAATACGTCGCGTCCACCACCGCTAATTAAAAGATCCGCACCCAATCCGCCAACTAGGGTATCGTCTCCTTCTCCACCGCTCAAATTGTCATCTCCTTTGCCTCCGAATAGCAAGTCATTGCCGACACCACCGCTGATAATATCGTTGCCACCGTTGCCACCGAGAGTGTCATTGCCCCCATTACCAAGGATAATATCTTCACCTGCTAAACCAAAGGCTGTATTGTTGGCATCGTCGCCTACTAATTCGTTAGGTTTTGATGGATCGAGAGCAGTTTTTAGTACGACAAAGTTTCCGATAAATGAGTTTCCTGGAGCAGTTCTTAATTGCTCTAAGCTGCTGCGCGATCGCAAAGATTTTTCAAAGTCAGGGAGCACATATTCTACACCAGCTAATAGCTCTAAATAATCTGAATCTGCGAAAGTAAAATTAGGACGATTTAACTCTTCTACAGGTAGTTCTCTCTGAATAAAACCGGGGGGTGGAGTAGTTAACAAACTCTTTTGAGTGTGTTTATCTAAGACAAGTAGCGGGTTGATAATTGGATCAATAAATGTTTGCAAAAAGACTTTTCCTGGCAGAAAAGCTTCTCCCCCCAAGCTTACAAAGTCACCGCTAACTATGTAGTGGGTGACATTTTTTCCGGCGCCGGCTTTCTGCTTAAATGTATTAACTGTACTTTGAGCAACTCCGGGAGAATTGAAGGTGACAATATCTCCGACAGTAGATGTGAATTCAGTTGCGGCTAGCTGCGTTAAAGCACCGCCTAAGCTGTGGCCGAGCAGGTCTGGTGGCAAGCGTCGGGGGTTTTTTGTGGTATCTTGACTGATTTTTGTCAGCCAATTTCCTAGGGCTTGTTTGTTGGCTTCAAATTGGTTGAAACCGACGCCGCGCTTGTCTGCGTTGGCAATGTCGTCTACGATGGAGTCGGTGCCGCGAAATACTAAAACGGGTGGTTTGTCTGGGGTGGTGGAAATTAAGCCGATCGCGTGAAATCCAGTCCCTGGATCGTCAAAGGTGCGATCGATCTGGTAGCCAGCAGCCGTCAAATCAGTTTGAACTAAAGTTTGAAGCTGGGGGTTGTTATCTATATAAGCAACTTGCTTCGCTATAGTTTCGTAAGCGGCCGGAGAGGATGGCATATTTTTAGTGTTTCCTGTTGTTAAATTGGGGATGGCTTTTTAAGCTATTAACTTATTTTACACTAAACGGCGTTTATGAAAAATATTAATTTTTCATCTGGCGTTTCTTTGGTAGGTGCGGGTTTAGCAACAAATCCGTTTCGATCGACAATTTTGGTACAAAACCCGCCGAGTTTTAGCGCTAACCAAACTACAAACTTTTTTTGCACTTAAAGCTGCACAAAATCCGGGCGCGTAATTTCGCTCGCTGTCACGCCTGTGAGAGTAGCAATAATTTCCCCAGTAATCGGGATAGTAATTAAGGCTCCATCAACACTTTGGCTGACTCTAATCTGAGGAAAAGTTAGACCTCGTGATAGTACGATTAAATCTTCACCTTTTTTGAAATCAGTGATTACATCTGCTCCGCCGCCGGATTCCAATACAAAGCGATCACGCCCTTCACCTCCAATTAAGAAATCGTTGCCAAATTCGCCGGAAATCAAATCGTTTCCGTCGCCACCGTCTAAATAATCGTTATCTCTGCCACCGTACAAGAAGTCGTCTCCATTGCCGCCGCTAATGTTGTCATTACCTCGATTTCCTCTGAGGGTATCGTTACCGCCATTGCCGATAATTGTGTCTTCTCCAGCGCCGCCGGTAGCTGTATTATTGCGATTGTCTCCTGATAGATAATTCGATTGCAAAGGAGCTAAACCGAATTGCATTTGTCTGATTAACTGCACAAAAGAAAATTCTGGTGCTGTTCTCAAACTCTCTGCACCCGATCGCGTTCTGATTGCCACTGACACATTTGGGAGGGGGAAATTTAGCGCGGCGATAAACTCGTTAAAATCTGAGTCGTTGTTGTTATAAGCAAAGTCTGGACTGTTTAATTGTTCGATGGAAATTTGCCTCTGGAAGAAATCTGCTGGGGGAGTAGTTAACAAGTTTTCGGTTCGATGTTTTGCCAAAACAGTTGAGGGATTGATACTCGGGTCTGTAAAACTTTGGATAAATACTTTTCCTGGTATAAATGCTTCGCCAAACAAGCTGACGAAATCTCCGCTGACAATGTAGTGATTGACACTTTTGTTGCCGGCTCTACTGAGATTTCTCCGAAAAGTGTTGAATGTACTCTGTGACACTCCCGGAGAGTTGAAAGTAAAGATATCGCCGGTAATTGATGTGTATTCAGTCGCTACAATCTGAGCTATGGCTCCGCCCCAACTGTGACCTATCACATCTGGCAATAATTTGCTGGGGTTTTTAGTGGTATCTTGACTGATTTGTGTGAGCCAGTTTTTGATACTATCTCTGTTGTTTTCAAATTCTGGTAAGCCGATGTCGCTGGAGTCGGAAAAGGTAGCGTCGCCGTCGATGAAGTCTGTGCCTCGAAATACGAGGGCTGGCGGTTGTTTGGGGTCGGATGAACCGAAGCCGATCGCATAAAAGCCAGTTTCTCTGTCGTCGAATATGCGATCGATATAGTAGCCGTTGGTATCGAGGAAGCGCGAAACTTGATTTTGGGCGTTGGGCTTTTGATTCAAAAAAACAATTGATTTAGCTAGAGCTTCATAAACAGCAGGCGAGGCAGTCATATTATATTTTGTGTTTGTTGGTATTTGCGATCGCTCAAAATCAGAGCTAATTGTCCAATGCCAGTCATTATAACTGACAAGATTTGTATGGTACACTTGAGGAGATCAACTCAAAAATATTTTTTTGTGGTTATGCCTATCATTCGTCAATACATTGCTCCATTTATAGCGATATTAGTATTTTTCGCGGCTCTGGTAGCCGTCAGCGCTCGCATCTTTTTGCCGGCTGACATGGCAGCCCCGGCACCGATTGAAGAACCGATCCCGCCAAAGCAAGCGGCAGTCGTGAATCCAATGTTCTTGGGGTTAAGTTATTCCTCTTTCCGTGTCCGCTGAGCAGATGTCCGCTGAGCTGATACCGGGCTACTGGCTACGATCGGGCTCTGGACTCGATCGGGCTAAACTGCTAAAGTTCATGCACCGGACTTATGGAGAGCTTTATCCCGATCGAGAATTGGGACATTTGGCTAAAACTGTTGAACAGTATTTTTCTAACCAGACGCCGATTTGGTGGGTAGAGTGCCAGAAAAACAGCTCGGAAGGGGAAGAAAATTTCTCCGTGCTTCCCTCGCAATATCTAAATCCTAAATCTCAACTCCAAAATCTTAACTCGGTTGTCGGATGTTTGTGGTTGGGAAACGCGATCGACCAAGCTACTGGAGCGCGCCACTCTCACATTTTTCTGTTGTATGTAGCACCGGAGCACCGCAGAATGGGGCTCGGTGCAGCTTTAGTTATTCATGCTGAAAATTGGGCGCGCCAAAGGGGCGATCGGCAAATTGGTTTGCAAGTATTTCTGAGCAATCAACCAGCCCTTAATCTTTATCAAAAGTTAGGCTATCAAAGCCATTCTATCTCGATGCTCAAGTCTTTATGAATGGGGCCTGGGTAGTTCGTAGTTTTAATTGGTAATTAGTTATCACTTATGATTTAAGCTGTCGTACATTTAAATTGTATATTTAGGACGGGCGGGACGCCCATCCCACTCATTGTTTGATTTTTTTTGATATGCAGTTTAAATGCAGAACAGCTTATTACTTATTCGTACTCTTCTAATAACCCTCTAACAAACAACAAATAACCCTCCAACAAATAACAAATAACAAATAACAAATAACCAACTGACCCTTGGGCTCTGCAAGTGGGCACCACAACTGCCAAAGATCAACTGACGCTTGTTGCTTAGGAACATCCTCAGTGCGGTAAAGTTTTTTTATGAACAATAACGACTATCCCAACATCCTTGATACTGACATGGAACTGGAAAGCTCTTTGGATCAATTTGATGAATCCGAACCCCCGCTGCCAGATCCAGAGGAAATGCTGCTTTTGCTGGAATCCCCGGAACCTGCGCACCGGATGACTGCGGCGCGGGCTTTTTGCGAACTGCAAGACGATCGAGCAATTTCGCATTTAATTAATTTGTTGAGAGACGGTTGCCCCTTGGTGCGGGTGAGTGCGGCCTATGCGTTGGGGCGAAATCCAAGTCCTGATGCTGTGGAACCGCTGATTCTTCAATTGAATTGCGATTGGAACGGTTATGTTCGCAAAGGAGTAGTTTGGGCATTAGGAAATTGTCGCGATCACCGCGCTTTGCCATCTTTAATTGATGCTCTGAGAACTGATATTTCGGCGGTACGTTTGTGGGCGGCGAGTTCTTTGGGTCAAATGGCAAAGGTTGGTTACTATGTGGTGATTGCTGCGATTCCGCCGTTGATTCAATCGCTGCGGGGGGATGCTGTATCTGCTGTGCGAAGTAACTCTGCTTGGGCGATCGGGCAACTAGCGCGTGAATTGCCGAATAATGTAGTGTATGCTGGGGCGATCGATGCTTTAATTGAATCTTTAGAAGAAGATCCAGATATGGGAGTGCGCGAAGATGCTAAATCTTCCCTATTACGAGTCGGCGATCCGCGAGGTTTGCAGACAATTGAAGACTTAGAAATGGAAGGACTGTTATAATGAATATTCCACAATTAAACACGATTTACCAATTACCCGTTACCCGTTACCAATTATGAACTTCATCAATCCCAAAACAGATTTTGGCTTCAAAAAAATCTTTGCCTCGCCCCAGCACAAAGAAGTTTTGATTAGCTTCCTGAATGCAATGCTCTACAACGCAGAGCCGACAATTCAAGACTTAGAAATCATCGACCCCTACGCCGCACCGACAATTACTGGTTTAAAAGACACTTACCTGGATGTCAAAGCCAAAATTACAGGCAACAAAACTGTAATTATCGAAATGCAGGTAATTAATGTAGAAGCTTTTACCAAGCGCGTCATCTATAATGCAGCCAAAACCTACGCAACTCAACTCAAACCGAGAGAAGGCTACTCAAAATTAAATCCTCTGATTGCTTTAACAATTACAGATTTTGTTTTGTTTGACAACACAGAGAAATTTCTCACACATTTTGTGTTTAAAGAAGTCGAAGAAAATATCGAATATTACAGAGAAATAGAGTTGTTTTTTCTAGAGCTACCTAAATTCAATAAAAAATTAGAAGAAGTTGAAGGGTTGATTCAAAGTTGGACTTATTTTATCAAAAACGCTCCCGATTTGGAGGAAATACCGGAGAAATTTGCATCAGTACCCGAAATGCAAACAGCTTTTAATATCGCCAACAGGTCAAATTTAAACCTTCAGGAATTACAAGCATTAGAAAAGCGGGAAATGTTTTTTGAAGACCAACGTGGTGCTGTGATTAAAGGTCGTCGAGAAGGCCGCCAAGAAGGCATAATTGAGGGGCAAATAGAATTAATTATGCGTCAAATAGGGCGGCGCACTGGTGAGATTTCGCCGGAAATTCAAAGTCGCATCCAGCAGCTATCTCCAGAGCAATTAGATGATTTAGGTGAAAGCTTGTTAGATTTTACCAGTCAAGAGGATTTGATTGCTTGGCTTGAATCGGCTTCTAGATAAATCTCTAAACTGATTAAGTTTGTAGTGAGGACTTTAGTCCTCTTCTTCTCTCTGAGTCAATCAGGACTAAAGTCCTTACTACGAACCAATTTTATTGTGGATAATATCAAAGCTGTTAATCTAACAAGTCAGGTTCCCGGCGCACAATCATGTCATACAGCGGTTGAAAGCTAAACCATCCCATGTGATGTGATCCTACTTGCTGCTGTGTCAAACGCGCACATTCTGGCTTGATGAGAATCGGTTTTCCTGCTGCTTCGGCCATTAACTGTACTTGACAAGAACGTTCCATTGCAATAAACCACCAAGCCGCTTCATCTACTGTTTCACCTACTGTTAGTAGTCCGTGATTTTGAAGAATAATCGCTTTTTTGTTACCTAATGTTTTGGCGATGCGTTTAGCTTCTTCGATTTCCAAGACAACTCCGGTGTAATCGTCAAATAAAGCATGATCTTGGTAAAAAGAACAAGCATCTTGCGTCAGCGGATCAAGCAGGCGGCCTAGTGTTGACCAAGTTTTGCCGTAGGGAGAATGGGCGTGGGCTGCTGCGATTACATCGGGGCGGGCGCTGTGTACTTGGGAATGAATGGCAAATGCTGCTTCATTTACAGGTTTATTTCCCTCAACAACTTCGCCTTTGTGGTTGACTAAAATTAGGTCGCTGACTCGAATTAAACTAAAGTGCATTCCAAAGGAATTTACCCAGAAATGGTCGAGGTGTTCGGGATCGCGGACTGTGATGTGTCCGACAATTCCTTCGCTGAAACCAAACTTTCCGAATAATCTTAAAGCGGCGGCTAGACGCTGTTTTCGGTGGCGACGTTCTTCTTCTATTGAGTTGAATGTCGGCGGTTGGATTGTGACTTTGGGAATTTTTATGGCACTCATAATTGGTAATTTGTAATTGGTTGTTTGTTATTTGCAATTTTTTAGATAACTAAACATGACTTACACAAAATTTATTTTTTTGCACTACCAATAGTTTAAGGTGCGCAGTGTACACCCTACACATTTCCTTGTTCCTCGATCAGATCATTTACCGATCGCAATTCCAGCCAACCACGCCGTAGTCCAAGCACTTTGGAAGTTGAAACCGCCCGTTACGCCGTCGATATCCAAGATTTCCCCCGCAAAGAAAAGTCCGGGACAGCGGCGGCTTTCCATTGTCTTGAAATCGACTTCTTTGAGGTTAACACCGCCGCAGGTGACGAATTCTTCCTTAAATGCGCCTTTTCCGGCAATCTGATATTCGCCTTGAACGAGTTCTAGCAGGAGTTTATCGATCGCCTTATTAGATAAGTCAGCCCAGCGTTTTTGGTCATCAATGCCGATCGAACTTGTCAAACGTTCCCAGAGGCGGCGCGGCATCGGAAACGGGCAGCTAGACACGATCAATCGGTGCGACAACTGCGATTTGACCGCTACCAGTTGCTGCCGCAAAACCTCCGAATTGTACTGGGGAAGCCAATTAATTAACACAGAAGTCTTATAATGGCGATCGTGCAAAAATCTCGCGCCCCAAGCCGAAAGTTTTAGTACACCAGGCCCGCTCAAACCCCAGTGAGTAATTAGCAAAGGCCCGCTTTGTTCTAATTTAGCTCCCGGCAATTTCACCTTAGCATTAGGCACCGAAACTCCGGCTAAATCTTTGATTCTGCTATCAGAAATATTAAAAGTAAATAGAGAAGGTACGGGCAGTTCTACGGTATTTCCTAACTCTTTTGCCCACTTAAAACCGGAGGGATTGCTGCCTGTAGCGAGTAAAATGCGATCGGACTTAAATATTTCCCCCGACTTCAACTCAACTTCAAACGTAGGGGCGGTGCCCCCGTGCCCGCCCGAACCGTTTTCGCCCTCTTCTCCGGTATTCCCCATTAACTTCTTTACTGAAACCACTGCATCGCCCGTGCGAATTTTCACACCTGCATCCTCAGCGGCGCGGATCAAACAGTTAACAATTGTCGCGGAATCGTCTGTGATTGGAAACATTCGCCCGTCTTCTTCTGTTTTCAACTGCACACCGTGACTGGCAAACCAATCAACAGTATCGCGGGGTTGAAATCGAGTAAAAGCACCGCGCAGAGCTTTCCCACCTCTGGGGTAATTCTGCACTAAAATACCGGGATCAAAACAAGCATGAGTAACATTGCAGCGCCCGCCACCAGAAATGCGAACTTTTGCCAAGAGTTGGCGGCCAGCTTCTAGTAAAGTGACGCGGGCTTGCGGGTAGGTTTTCGCGCAGGTAATCGCACTAAAAAAACCCGCAGCACCGCCACCTATGACTGTAATTTTGAGCATTCGATCGGACAAATTTTTTCTCGCTTATTCTGGTTCAAAATCGGATTTTGCCGCCCCGCAAGTGGGACAAACCCAATCGTCTGGGATATCTTCAAAGGCAGTACCGGGCTCTATTCCCCCGTCGGGGTCGCCTACTTCTGGATCGTAGACGTAAGCGCAAACCGTACAAACGTATTTTTGCATTTGCTAAACTAATCTTCTATTGTAAGCCTATAGATTATACTTGACAAAGCAACCTAGTGCAATACCCATTTCAAAAGGTAATGCGACTTTGGACAATTCCCAAATCTTTACGAACTCCTATCCTGTCCGCTCGATTAACAACGATAAGATTGGTTCGTAGTGGGGGCGGTATTACCCCCATCTAGTTAACCGGGCGAATAAGAGCCAAACGAACCCGAGTTTTTTTTGTGAAAAAAAAGTTTGTTTTAAAAAAAAAAATTTA
>JAJAYT010000606.1 GCA_026786085.1 Microcoleus sp. CAN_BIN18
AACCACCAACTAAAACAACTTCATTAATTGCAGATTTGTCTAATTTGGCATCGCGAATCGCATTTTCTACTGGAATGCGAGAACGATCGATCAAATCCGAGCAGAGTTCTTCAAACTTGGCCCGCGTCAAAGTCGTGTCCAAGTGTTTTGGCCCGTCTTGAGTCGCAGTAATAAACGGCAAGTTGATTTCGGCTTGGGTAACGCTCGACAGTTCAATCTTGGCTTTTTCGGCTGCTTCTGTCAGACGTTGCAGTGCTTGTTTGTCTTTGCGGAGGTCAATTCCTTCCGCTCTTTGGAAGTCTCCGGCGATGAAATCAACAATTTTTTTGTCGAAGTCGTCACCGCCGAGATGAGTGTCTCCAGAAGTTGACAATACTTCAAATACGCCGTCGCCAACTTCCAGAATAGATACGTCGAAAGTACCGCCACCTAAGTCAAATACGAGGATGGTTTCGTTGCTCTTTTTATCTAAACCGTAAGCTAAAGCTGCTGCTGTAGGTTCGTTAATAATCCGCAGCACTTCAATGCCGGCAATTTTTCCAGCGTCTTTAGTAGCTTGGCGCTGGGAGTCGTTGAAGTAGGCGGGAACTGTGATCACCGCTTGGGTGACAGTTTCGCCGAGGTATTTGCTGGCGTCTTCTACGAGTTTGCGGAGGACTTGCGCGGAAATTTCTTCAGGGGCAAATTGCTTGCCACGGGCGGGACAGTCGAGTTTGAGACTGTTGCCGACTTTCAGGACTTTGTATGAAACTTCGGTGGTTTCGTGGGTTACTTCGTCAACCCGGCGCCCGATAAACCGTTTTACTGAGTAAAAGGTGTTTTCGGCGTTCATCACGGCTTGACGCTTGGCGATTTGTCCGACTAGCTGGTCGCCATTTTTGGCATATGCTACTACGGAAGGTGTGGTGCGACCCCCTTCGGCGTTGGCTATGACGGTGGGTTTGCCGCCTTCCATAACTGCGACGCAGGAGTTTGTCGTACCTAAGTCAATTCCAACTACTTTTCCCATAGGGGTGTTCCGGCTCCAATGACTACAAAATTTTGATTTTCTATCTGTGCGATAGTCTGGTTATTCAGGACTGCGATTTCACCTGGGGGTGTACGGATAGTGAGTCCAGCTTTAATACAGTCTTCGATAGGGTGCTTATCTCTATACTGCGGGCGGTTAGACCTTGGGATGAAGGCGTGTTTACCGAACCTGTTAGGGACGGTTGCATTCGTCGGGCCCGTAACGCTACAGTTGTTGACTGCTTTTCTTTACTCTTCCTAATGTACGGGGTTTGATCGATCGCGGTATTGTGGCAAACCGTATATTTTGTGTTGTATTTGCCGTCTTGTGTGTATAAATTTGGGAAAGGCTGGTGCGGGCGATCGATCTTTTGGATGCAAAATAAAAGTAAAATTTATCAATTAGTGTCATGAGTTAGACAGCTACCTATTTGCGGCTTGTTTAATTGTACTCATCAGAATAAACAGTGAAAAAGGAGTATCTTGATACTCCAAGAAACCACATTTTTTGTAAAATTCTTGAGCTTGTTGGTCTATAGCATCTACTCTGACGTCATAAATTCCCATATCTTGGGATAAATTCAGGGCATTCTCAAAGGCATGGCGCAGTAACCGCTTCCCCAAGCCTCTACCTTGCATGGAGCGATCGACTGCAAGTTTCCCAACCAGCATAGCAGGAGGGGGATAGTTGGGGAGATTTTCTCGCAAGTTAGCTGGTAGCTGGTTGCGATCGAGCAAATTAGCACTGCCAGCATAATAGCCTGCTATTGTATAGTTATCTTCACCTCCTGCTAAAGCTACAAAAGTTCTAGCAGTACCGAGCCGATCGTTCTGCTTTGCATAGCGTTTGAGATAGGCATCTAATTCTGTATTTCCCGAATTAAATGAGTCTTTTCTAAGACTGCTCGTACTTCGGTTTATATCTTCTAGACGGCTAATAGTCCAATTCACTCGCTTTATTGTTTTGTTTAATAATCGGCAAATAATGCTAGCAATCCTTCAGACGGTGCTGGCGGGTTTTCCATGACTGACAGTAAAAAGGCTCGATCGCGATCGGACAGTGCTGGAGGTGTATTATTATAAGCTGCTGGGCCGTTGATCGTAGCATCTGCTTCGGCAATAAATTCATCCAGGACAAATAGGTACGTCCACCAAGAGAGTCTGGTTTCGGTACTGGTTTCGGTTTTGACGAGCGATCGCATTTTGCTATTCCTCCCGCTACAGATTGTTTTACTACTATTATTTTAAGCCAAAAAGCACAGCGACAGGTTTCGACCTGCCGCTATAAAAAACCAGTTCGTCTTCGCCTACTGACTAATGACTGCTGACTAATGACTACTGTCAACTGTCAACTGACCAATCAGCAAAGCTGCGGGAAAGTAACCTAGAGCATCACCAATTGCCAGAGTATCGTTACTTTTTACCACCTGATCTGTAATTGCATCTTTCCAAACCGACGGCATTTGCTCCGACAATTCCAGATGAGTATCTTCCCAGACTTGTTTGCCGATCGGCATTTCTTCCGGTTTGACAACTCCCGTCAAAAACCGGGGAGCAATGACAATAACTGTAGTATCTTCAAAACTTCTGGCAAAAGCAACCACATTATCTTTAAACGTGCCGACTACTTCCAAAGGTTGATAGTCGCCTAATTTAAAAACTTCCAAGTATTTTTTTCTGGCTTCTAGCAATCTTGCTGTCAAAAACAGCTTAATTCTAGCATCTTCCCGCGTCGCAATCAAATCTTCCACCAGTTGCAAAATATCCGTCTGAGCTTGCTGTTTAATTTGCCGCAACACCTCGATTCTGCGATCGAAATCAACGGGACGGCGATTGTCCGGATCGACGTGGCTTAAATCCCAGAATTCCGTGCCTTGATAAATGTCTGGAACTCCGGGCGCCGTGATTTTTAGCAGCGTTTGAGATA
>JAJAYT010000607.1 GCA_026786085.1 Microcoleus sp. CAN_BIN18
CGGGACGCGACAGTGATTAACATCCCAATTTTCACCCACCCCACCCCCGGGGGCGTCACCCCCTGTTTTGCCATGCGGGGAGACGTTATTATTGCAGACCAAAAAGCGACTGTAGCTTTTACAGGCGGCCGGGTAATCGAGCAAACACTGCGCGAAAAGCTGCCGGAAAATTACCAAACTTCCGAATACTCCTTCGCCCACGGTTTTGTAGACTTGATCGTACCTCGGACTCAATTAAAGAAAACTCTCGCTCAGTTAATCAGCCTTCACCAGCCCCAGCCTTTCTTGGCCGACTCCGAATTCTCCGTCCACGATGCCAGCGACAGCCACGCTGTACCCTCGCCAACTCACGCTTTCAAGCTTTCTCCCTAAGCTGCTGCGCCGGATGATCAGACCTGAATTGCCAGCCCTAGTTAGGGCGGGTTCCCCCCGTCCCAAAATTTGATTGCAAGGACTTTGGCAATTCAAGTCTATTGTCTGTTGCTGAGTCTGCCAGACACAAAGATTTGAGAGGAATTGCCCCAAAAAACCCAGTTTCTTAGAAAAATATTAAGTTTAGTAGCGAGAAATGCACGCAAATACCGGGTTTTGAGCCGATCGCGCCCAAGTCCTATTGATAATAAAGACCCAGCAATGGGATGATATTCATTGGAAGTTTATGGGCTGTGAAATTTGGCTGAGCAAAAATGCTTAGTGACCGTTAGTGGTGAGTTAGCTGGCGATCGAACAACATCTCAGAACAAACTCACAAAATAAGCTAACAGCGCTTTGTAAAATTGTCCATTCAGTTAATAGCCCTCAACTCAATTGTGACCAGTCAGCGACCTAAAAATTATGGGTTTTGCAGACCTATCCATCGTAGAAATAGCAGAGGACTTCAATGTCCCTGTTGAAGACGTGCTCCGCTTGTGTGACGAGTTGGAAATTGCCTACAAGCACCCTCAAACCCGTTTGGCTTTGGAGGATGTTAAGGCAATTATGTCCACTCTCGAAAAAAGGCGCGACTCAAAACGGATTGCAGATTAGATCGATCGCAAAATTCCTCTACCTTAAAAGGTATGGCTGCACAAACTGTCGCCAGTTGCCACAGCAGGACGGAATTTTAAACAGAAATCTGTTTGCCAGCAATGCTCTCTTAGCGTTCAATAATTTGCCGGATTTTTTTAAGGAGAACCATGCTTAAAAGATATTTCATTGCTCTGACCGCTGTATTCTTGACATTTCAGTTATTTGTCAGCAGCGCGATGGCTGTCGAACTAAGTCCTGAACTTCGCACTGTAACTTTGAATGACAAGGATACTCCGGTGGTGCTGAGCCTCAAACAAGTTCAGCAAGGCAAACGCCTGTTCCAATCTAGTTGCGCTCAATGTCACGCTGCGGGAATGACAAAAACTGACCCGAACGTCAATTTGAGTCCCGAAACTCTGGCTTTAGCAAACCCACCCCGCAATAATATTGAGTCGCTGGTTGATTATATGAAAAATCCCACGACTTATGACGGCTTTGAAGAAATTTCCGAGCTGCATCCGAGCATGAAGAGTGCAGATATTTTCGCTAAGATGAGAAATCTCTCGGATGAGGATTTGTACGCGATTGCCGGTCACATTCTGTTGCAGCCCAAAATTGTTGGCTCCCAGTGGGCTGGCGGTAAAGGCGCTCGCTAATCCGTTTTAAATTTTAGATTTTGGATTTTGGATTGGGAGAGGGCTGGGCTTTGGCAAGCATTGCGGGCTGGTCGTTTTGCGCTCTAAAATCTGAAATCTAAAATTTATATCTTGTTAATTGATATCGCAAAAGGTTGTATTCTGTCATGCTGCGTCGTGGTGTTTTTGTCTGCTTTCTGTTGGGAATTTTAATTATTTTGCCGCTGGTGCTGCTGGCACCTCAACCTGTCTTGGCTGCTGCCGATTCTTATGTGACTCGCTATTTAAAAGTCAGCGAACCGGTAGCATTGGAATTGGACGCTGAGGGACACACTCGGTTATTTTCGGCTGAGAATTTTTCGGCCGGGAAGCGGTTGTTCGAGCAAAACTGCCTCAACTGTCATGTCGGGGGAGCGACTTTGCCTGATCCGACGATATCTTTGTCTTTGACTGCTCTTCAGGGGGCAACGCCTCCGCGCACCAGCATCAATAGTTTGGTGTCGTATCTGAGAGAACCGATGACTTATGACGGCAGTGAAGAAACTTTTTGGTGTCGCCAAGTGCCGGAAAGCTGGATGCCGCAGGCTGAGATTGAAAATTTGGCGGCTTTTGTGATCCGGGCGGCAAAGATTGCTCCGGGCTGGGGCGTGGATAATTTTGAGAGTTGAACTGCTTCTGCGACAAAGTGGTAGATTGCTCAGAAAATCGCGATCGCGACTACGTGTTTGCGCCTGATTAAACAGGTAAAATAACTAAAGAACCACCGTGAACGGTGTCCATTAGAGGAGAACTATGTTGTAAAGACTCTTATCGATCGCTCTGTTAGCGTTCGCAATTTTTACTGTCGGCTTCGGCAGCCCTGCTATGGCTGGAGATGCTGCTAAAGGAGCTAAACTCTTTAGCGCCAACTGTGCTGCTTGTCACATCGGTGGCGGCAACGTGGTTATGGGAATGAAAACCTTGAAATCTGCTGCTCTTGAAAAGTACGGCATGAATTCTCTGGAAGCTATTACTACTCAGGTAACAAAGGGCAAAAATGCTATGCCTGCTTTCGGGACTCGTTTGAAGCCCGAACAAATCGAGGATGTAGCAACCTACGTACTTGAACAATCTGCGAAAGACTGGAAAGGTTAAACTGCCTCTTTGAAGTCGAAAAAGCTGGGCTTGATTTAGTTTAAAACTTGTCTTCCCGATCGCACCCTCTCTCTCTCTTTGGCAAATAAATGTCGGTTTGCAGCGATCTTAACCTATTTGGGAAAGCGCGCCCTAAATCAGATTTTTATTTGCCCTGGGGCGGGGGAGGGAATTTTATTTGAGATTTGAGATTTGAGATTTGAGATTTGAGATTTGAGATTTGAGATTTGAGATTTGAGATTTGAGATTTGAGA
>JAJAYT010000608.1 GCA_026786085.1 Microcoleus sp. CAN_BIN18
ACAGTGGAACGAAAAAAATGTGCCTCAAATTTTAAGACTCAGATGTGCATATTTAAATAACGACATTAAACTAAGTATTTCTGCTTAGTTAAAAAGCGGGATGCTCCCAGCTAATTGTCCGTAATTCAACGGATACAATCTCCTGTTCTGTAAATTCACTGTAATTTCCCTAGGTTCGCAGTCAGGACTTTAGTCATTCTTTATCCGCGCTTTTTGGCCTTCCCCCTTGCTATTTCTCTGCCAAATGTTGTAAATTTAAAATAGAGTTGAGTTGCAATATCGGTAAGGTTATGATGAATTTAACCCACTACGGTTCAGATCGAGCCGATCCCCCCTAGCCCCCCTTAAAAAGGGGGGGACAAGAAGTTGCTCAAAGTCCCCCTTCTTAAGGGGGATTTAGGGGGATCTCCGGGAAAGAAACAGTGTTAACCCAAGCCTATTGGAATTTAGCCCAATAGGTTTCGGGCGAGGTGGACAACTTGTCGTCAACAACTCAATTCTACAAATAAATCTGAGAGGTCTGTAAGCATCCAGCACATCCTAAAGCCGGGGGTTCAAGTTTCCCAAAAATTAGTTAGGTAGCTGCATCCGCTGCTGCACTTCTTTATTTATTACTAAAAAATAGCAAAATGAAATCTGTTTTTGAGTCAACTTTAACGCCTGCTTGCTTGAAAGTTCTGTTAGTAGAAGACTGTGCAGAAGATGCAGAACTCATTCAAGAAATGCTATCTGAGTGCCGACTGGGACAATTAATTGAGACAACCAATGTAGTTCGTCTCTGGGAAGCTAGAGAAATTTTAAGCGGCGAGATTTTTGATGTAATTCTATTAGACCTGACACTTCCTGATAGCCCAAGATTTAATACTTTTTTTGGGCTGCAAGATTTCGGGATAAATATTCCCATCGTCATTCTGACATCCGCCGATGATGAAGAACTGGCCGTCGAGTTAATTGCTGCCGGCGCCCAAGATTATTTGGTGAAAAGACAAGTAGACAGCCGGCTGCTGGTGCGGACGCTCAAGTGCGCGATTGCCCGCCATAAAAGGCAAGCAGAATGGCAAAAAAGTCAAGAAAAATACCTGCAAGTTGTTGGCAGTATCAAAGAAGTAGTTTTTGAAACAAATATTGCTGGAAATTGGACTTTTCTCAATCGGGCTTGGACGGAAATTACCGGATTTACTGTCAATGAAAGCTTAGGAACTTCCTGTTTGAGTTACATTCATTCTGACGACCAATCCCAATATTTAAATTTTCGCAGAAGTCTGAGTGTAAATCAAGAAATATCCTGTTGTTATCAAATTCGATATCTGACTAAAAATAGTACAATTCGTTGGGTGGAAGTGCAGGAGTTTTTGATATTCGGTACAGAGGGCATACAAGGGACAACAGGAACTATTAACGATATTACGGAGAAAGTTTTAGCACTGTTAGAACAGGAAGCTAATAAAAAGTTTTTAAATTGTACAATTAATGCAGTTGCCGATCCAATTTTTCTCAAAAATGAGGAGCATCGCTGGATACTGTTAAATGATGCTTTTTGCAAGTTGATCGGTAAGCAGCGCGAGGAACTGCTAGGTATGTCGGATTATGAGTTTTTCCCCAAAGAAGAAGCTGATTTTTTTTGGGAGAAAGACGAACAAGTGTTTAGGACGGGGGAAGAAAGCGAGACTGAGGAATTTTTTACGGATGCGGGCGGTGCAAAGCACGTTCTGTTTACTAAAAAAACTGTCTTTGAAAATACCGACGGCAGTAAGGTTATGGTCGGGATAATTCGAGATATTACTCAGGATAAGTGGAAACAATTAGCGCTGCAAGAAACTGAAACTAGACTACAAAAAATTGCTGCCAATTTGCCAGTAATAATTTATCAATTTCGGCTTTCAACTGACGGCAAAATATCTTTTCCTTACGTTTCTTCTGGTAGCCGCGATTTATATGAATTGGAACCGGAAGATATTCAGCAGGATCACGAACTTATGTTCAGTTGTATTCATCTAGATGATATCCAAAAAGTTCACGAATCTATTGCTGTTTCTGCGGTAAATATGCAGCCCTGGCAGCAGGAATGGCGCGCGATTATGCCGTCTGGAAAACTTAAGTGGATGCGAGGGGTTTCGAGACCAGAACGAGTTGATTGTCCGACGATCATAGGGCAGGAAGGGGATATTGTTTGGGAAGGCATGATACTGGATATTACTGATTTAAAACAGACTGAAGCAGCTTTGCGGGAGAGTGAAACAAGATTGCGATCGCTAATTGAGAATATTCCCGGGGCTATTTGCCGTAGTTTGTACGATGCTGATTCGACTCTGGTGTTTGTTAGCGATGAAATTGAGGCAATTAGCGGCTATCCTGCTGCGGATTTTCTGCACAACAACCGCTTGAGTTTTGCTAGCCTGATCTATAGGCTAGATCGCGAAAAGCTCGATCGACTCCGCAGAGCAGCGGTAGACTCCAAACAGCCGTATCATGTAGAATACCGGATTGTGCGCGCTGACGGGGCGGTGCGCTGGGTGTCGGACAGAGGCAGGGCGACTTACGATCCAGAAGGGTTAGTTTTGTGGCTCGATGGAGCGATTTTTGATATTACCGATCGCAAAAACGCCGAACTGACTCTGTGCTTGGT
>JAJAYT010000609.1 GCA_026786085.1 Microcoleus sp. CAN_BIN18
GCCCGCTATAGTGTGGCTCTCGCAGACGAGTACCCGCTTGCCGTAGCGAGCTAGCATCGAGCCGGCGACTAAGCCGCCAATGCCGCTGCCAATTACGATTACATCAAAGTCTTGCATTGATCAAATGTGGTATAATTTTATTATTTCTTACTGACTGTTGACAGGGTAGTTTTTGGGAGGAACACTATGCAAGCTTTATCTATTTTAGATGAAGTTGTTCGCGAATTAGAACAAGATGTCAATCTCTCGCGCATTAAAAGAATAATATTTTTTGCTTGTAAAGAGTGCTGGGAAAACGATCCGGCTCAGCTCGCCAGCGCCGATGTCAGGAGTTTAATTGAAGAACTCTGCACTAAATACAGCAAATTAGAAGATATTGAAGAAGTCTTAAACAGTATAGTTGCCAAGGTTAATAAAAAAACCGAGTACGCTTTAGTGACAGATCAAATCGTCTGCCAACTCAGCAGGCTTTACGAATACCAAGATTTTACAAAACTAGAAACAAATATATCTAATTTTGGTGGTTACGAACCACCTGCATTAGATGACCATTTCAGTTCCGAATTGCCAGCAGGGGAAGCCAACGAAAGAGACGCCGGAAATCTATTTGATGTCCGACAAAAAATCTTACAGCAAACCAATCCGCTGAGGGCGAAAATCCTGATTTTTTCTACCCTTTATCACCAGTTTACCTTTAGCGATCGCGACTGGCTGCTTCTGAAAACCCAAGAACTTGACAACCTGCTACGACAACTGTTCAATGTCTGCGGTAGCCTAGCCGAACTCGAATCTCAGTTGTACCAAACTTCGGGAAATCTCGACAATACAGACGAATGCGACCAAGCAGCTAGCGTGATTATCCAAGCGATGAATCCTTGTTACGCAAAATTGCAACAGGAAGAACGCGATCGAGCCGAAGATTCCGCTAGCGAAGATTACGATCAGACGCATTTAAACAACAGTATTTATGAAGAGTTCGAGCAGATTGATAGGCGTCATGATTATTTTGATACGGGCGATATTACTCACATCATTCAAGCTGCTCCGAGTCACTATCATTATGACCCGCAGAAAAGTTACTTAGTGCCGGACACGGCAGATTATATACAGTCTAAAGAATCCGAAACCAGCAGCAATCATCCGACTGCCGATTTGACACAGGAACCAGTAGAAACAGTACCAGTTTCAGAAACGCCGATAACTATCGAAACTTCCAGCACTGCAAATTCTGTTACTATAAATATTAGCGATTCTATCAAGCGCAAGTTGGGATTGCAAGAAGAAATTAAAGGATTAGTGAGTCAAAGTGCTAACTCGGCAACGACCCAAATAGAAAAGATATTCAGCGAGTTAGAAGCTGCGTTGAACGAAAAATTTTCTATAGAAAGTTCAGAGGAACGTTTATATTGGAAATATAAAAGTCTCAGAGATTATGTCGAAAACGTTCATGGATTTACGGACAAATTAATACAAATTCTGAGCGAAGTAGAGTCAAAAGAAAGCAGGCGCTCTCCTTCGGAAACTCAGGAAAATATTGCTGAAAATATTGCTGAAACACAGCAGCAGCAAAAATCTAGCCCGCAACCAAATCAGTATCAGCTTGTGGAAATGGCCAAACAAGGCAAACCAAAGGCGATCGCCCTATTGATCAATCAATTATTACAGCCCAAGGGAATTACTGCTACAGCGGGATTTAGAGACGGCTGGCTCCACGTCATTCTGGAGTCTGCCGAAGTACCAAACCAACAGGATACAGCTATATACATTCACAAAAAGCTGTGTACCTTAAAATCACAATATCTTACTAACGTCAAAATTCACGGGCGCAAATTAGGTAACAAAGCAGTTGCTTGGACTCAAGAATTTTTGCATCAGACTAATTAAATGTTCAGACTGACTGCTGAAACCAAACAAACTAAAGTCACAAGCCAAGGACTGAAACTCAAAAAGTCTAGAAATAACAGATTTTACTTAATTAAAAACAAAAAAATATGAATGCTAGCGAAGTTTTAAGGCGATATACATCAGGAGAACTAGATTTTCAAGGCATTAATCTTAGAGGCGTCTACCTAAATGGTGCCGATTTAATTGGCGTCAATTTAAGCAGTGCTGACCTCTGTAGTGCAAACTTAGCGATGTCGTACCTGAGCAGAATCAACCTTCAGCGCGCAAATTTAACCAATGCAAAGTTGTGCGGTGCTAACTTAAATCAGGCAAACTTAAGCGGAGCAAATTTGTCCGATGCAGACTTCCACGGAGCTACTTTGCAAGGTGCAGATTTTCGCAAAGCCAACATTTCTTTAGCCATTTTTATCGATGCAAATTTGAGCGATGCAGATATGCGAGGCGTCAATTTGCAAGGTGCAGATTTGCGTGGAGCCTGCTTGCGGGGTGCAAATTTGCGCAAGGAGCAGCGGCTTTTTGAGGGCGCAAATTTGCGAGGTGCAAATTTACAAGGTGCAGATTTGCGTGGTGTCAATTTGCTAGGTGCAGATTTGACTAAAGCTAATCTCAGTCAAGCGAATTTGACTGAAGCATCTCTGCGAGAAGCAAATCTGACTCAGGCGAATTTGAGCGAAGCTATTTTAGATGGTGCATTTTTGACTGAAGCAACTTTGGTAGAAACAAATTTTTCCTGGGCTGTCATGACAAGTGCTAAGTTGGAAAGAGCTGTGTTAATTGATGCTGAATTGGCTGGTGCTAATTTGCGCGGTGCATTTCTTCCTGATGTTAAGTTGAGTAATGCTAATTTAGTGATGGCTGATTTGAGTCGTGCTAATTTGGTGCGGGCTGATTTGAGTCGTGCTAATTTTAATCAGGCGAATTTGAGTGAAGCCGACCTGACTGATGCTTACCTGGCTAGAACAGATTTGCGGGATGCAATTTTGCACCGCACAACTTTGATTAGGGCAGATTTGAGCACTGCTAATTTAGCAGGAGCTCAATTGCGCGGTACGATTATGCCAAGTGGAGAAATGCACGGGTAATACGATTTTAGATTTTAGATAAGACGGCGGTTGAAACCGCGTCTACACAAACAAAACCTGCCTCCGCAGGTTGAAGATAAGATTTTTTCCCGGAATTTTCAGCCTCACTCGCGGATCTAGAAAAAATCTATAATAAATCCATATTCTAAAATCTATAATCAAATGGCGACACCAGTTGATTTTCCTAAATATCTGCAATCCCTGGTTGAGTCTTATAAAAAACAACAGCATCTCTACACGCTGACGGATTTACAGGTGGAGGTGGAGGTGGAAATTCCACCGGAGGATCGATCGCAATTTCTATCCTCAAAAAAGAAACCAGAAACGAAAATCGATCGCCTGGAAGTGCTAGCGGGACTCCGCAAGTACGTGCCGCAGGGAAATGTCCTGCTAGTGGGCAAGCCCGGTTCGGGAAAATCGACGGTTTTGCAGCGTTTTCGGTGGGAATTGGCACTGGAAGCGTTGGAGAATGGCGATCGACAGATTCCGGTATTGGTACAGTTGAGGAGCGATCGCTCGATCGTACAAGCAATCTGTGCCGAATTTCGACAGGCAAAGCTGAGAGTTTGCCCGGAAGAGGTGGATGATTTGCTGCTGGATGGCAAGTTGCTGCTGTTGATGGATGGCGTGAATGAGATGCCATCCCAACAAAGGCGACAGGATTTGCAGCTATTTCGCGACGACAATCGCGATATGCCGATGATTTTCACGACGCGGGATTTGGCGCTGGGAGGATCTTTGGGGATTGAGAAAAAGCTGGAGATGTGCGCGCTGACGGAAGCGCAGATGCGGGAGTTTGTGCACAAGCGTTTGCCGCAACATGGGGATTCGCTGCTGCAACAATTGCGTGATCGCCTGCGAGAGGTTGCAGAAACGCCGTTGCTGTTGCAGATGATGTGTCAGGTGTTTAAAAATAGCGGGAAAATTCCCCAGAGTAAGGGCGAGTTGTTTGTGGAGTTCGATCGCCAGTATGACGAGTTTAAGGGCGCTCAGTCGGTTTCGGAGGATTTTCGGCGATTCAAGTCGGATCTTTTGCAGCAGTTGGCTTTTGTGATGTTGCAGGGCGATTCGCTGCGCCCTACGGATGGTTTCGTGGCGATTTCTCGCGATCGGGCTGAGGGGATTTTGGAGTGCTGGTTGCGCGATCGGGGGGTGCTGGATGCCCCAACCAAGGCGAAGGAGTGGCTAGAGGATTTGCTGGAACATCATCTGTTGCAGGTGGCGGCAAAGCGGGAGGAAATTGAGTTTCATCACCAATTATTTCAGGAGTATTATGCGGGGCGGGCGTTGCTGAAACTGTTGGTTGAGGGGCATATTGATGCGATCGACGATCGACGGTTGCAGCATTTCTATTTGAATTATTTTAAATGGACGGAGCCTCTGGCGTTCATGCTGTCGTTGTTGGCGGATGAGGATCGGGCGGTGCGGGTGGTGCGGCTGGCTTTGGATGTGGATTTGATGTTGGGGGCGCGGCTGGCGGGGGAGGTGCAGCGGGTGTTTCAGCAGCGCACGGTTGGGTTGGTGGATGGGTTGGATGTGCCGGGGTGGTTGAAGGTTGCGCTTTTGCAGGAAGTGCGATCGGATGAAGCGATTCCGGGATTAGTTAAACTCGTTGAAGATTCAAACTATTCTGTGCGTAGGAGCGCGGCAGATGCGTTAGGTGCGATCGGTTCGGAGGCGGCGATTTCGGGATTACTTAAACTCGTTGAGCATTCAGACTATTATGTGCGGAGGAGCGTGGCATATGCCTTAGGCAATATCGGTTCGGAGGCGGCGATTTCGGGATTACTTAAACTGGTTGAACATTCAGACTATTATGTGCGTTGGAGCGCGGCAGGTGCCTTAGGCAAAATCGGTGACAAGAAGGCGATTCCGGGATTACTTAAACTCCTGGAAGATTCAAACCCTTATGTGCGTAGTAGCGCGGCAGATGCCTTAGGTAGTATCGGTGACGAGAAGGCGATTCCGGGATTACTTAAACTCCTGGAAGATTCAAACCCTTATGTGCGTAGTAGCGCGGCAGATGCCTTAGGCAGTATCGGTGACGATCAGGCGATTCCGGGATTACTTAAACTCCTGGAAGATTCAGACTCTGATGTGCGTAGTAGCGCGGCAGATGCCTTAGGCAATATCGGTGACGATCAGGCGAGTCCGGGATTACTTAAACTCCTGGAAGATTCAGACTCTGATGTGCGTAGGATTGTGGCAGATGCCTTAGGCAAAATCGGTGACGATCAGGCGATTCCGGAATTACTTAAACTCGTTAAAGATTCAAACTATTCTGTGCGTAGTAGCACGGCAGATGCCTTAGGCAAAATCGGTGACGATCAGGCGATTCCGGAATTACTTAAACTCGTTGAAGATTCAGACTCTTATGTTTATTTGCGTTGGAGGGCGGCATATGCATTAGACCAAATCGTTGACCAGAAGGCGAGTCCGGAATTTCTCAAACTCCGGGAAGATTCAGACTCTTATGTGCGTTGGAGGGAGGCAGATGCCTCAGACAAAATTGGTGACAAGAAGGCGATTCCGGAATTACTTAAACTCGTTGAACATTCAGACTCTTATGTGCGTAGGATGGTGGCAGATGCCTTAGGCAAAATCGGTGACGCTCGGGCGATTCCGGGATTACTTAAACTCGTTGAAGATTCAGACTCTGATGTGCGTAGGAGCGCGGCAGATGTCTTAGGCAAAATCGGTGGCTATCAGGCAATTCCGGGATTACTTAAACTTGTTGAACATTCAGACTCTGATGTGCGTAGGACGGCGGCAGATGCCTTAGGCAAAATCGGTGACGCTCGGGCGATTCCGGGATTACTTAAACTCGTTGAAGATTCAGACTCTTATGTGCGTAGGAGGGCGGCATATGCCTTAGGCAAAATAGCTAAACAGCACGCAGAGAAAGTCGCCCCCCATCTCCCCCACCTCCTTACCTTAATTCCTTCCGAATCCGGCCAAGAAGTTCACCCCCTCATCCTCGCCATCCAAGCCGCCTACAAATACTACAACTACCCGATACGTAAGTTGTCCCTAACACCGGAAAGTCGCAGACATCCGGGGAATGCTTCTGCTAGCGTATACATACAATCTGTCGAGGAATTCAAACTGATGTCCAACGAACCACCAATCTTCAACCAACCAAATGCCACTATCGGCGTTAACTATGCCGCTGAACACAGCAATCCCAAGGTTATTCAAAAGATCGAAGCCGCCCAGCAATCCTCCCCTGAAGCTGCACTGAATGCAGTGGTGCAAATCATTCAGGCATTAGAAAAAAAGTATACCTACGTGCAAGACGAACAACAGGCACTCAATATTATTGATGCAGAATTTAAGGAAATCAAACAGCAAAAACCCATCGAGTGGCAAAACCTAATCAGCGTCAAACGGCTTTACAACGGTAGCAAAAAAGCAGCGCTGAAAGTTGGCGAACACTTCGCCGAATCAAACCCTTGGGGTAAAGGAATTGTTGCCTTCATTGAAGGCGTATCAGAAGATGTGAAATAGCCATAGGACTTATACACGGGAGGTCAGAAACCGGGTTTTTTACGAAGATACTTCGTTGTTATGCACAGATTCGGTAAAAACCCGGTTTCTTTGGCGGAGTGCGTAAGTCGTGACGAAAATTTGATAGAAAAGTAAGCGCTATCCCAACCAAAGGCTAACAGGATGATTCAAGATCCGGCAAACTATCAGATAATATTAGACACCTTTTGCACTGCCCTAGAGGATGCCAGCCCCGCTATCAGGGCAAAAGCAGCAGAAGCATTGGGAAAAATAGGAGATGTCGCGATCGCCCCCATCTTAACCAAAACCCTCAAAGACACCGCCCCAGAAGTCCGCCGCAGCGCCATTCAAGCCCTCGGACAACTGAAGGATGAGGCCTCCATTCCTCACCTGCTAGCAGCAGGCAAAGATTCAGATAACTTTGTGCGTCAAAGTGTGGCTGAAGCATTAGGCGAAATCGGTTCCGAGGTGGCAATTCCGGCTTTACTCAAACTCGTTGAAGATGCAAACAACGATGTGCGTCAAAGTGCGGCAGATGCGTTAGGCAAAATTGGTTCTGAGGCGGCAATTCCAGACTTACTAAAACTCCTTGAAGATTCAGACTACGATGTGCGTAAAAATGCAGCAGATGCGTTAGGCAAAATTGGTTCCGATGCGGCAATTCCGGCATTACTCAAACTTCTTGAAGATCCCGATCCCGAAATTCGTCAAGCAAGCGCGATCGCCCTGGGAAAACTGGGTAACGAAGCCTTGATTCCAGTCTTAATCCGCTTGCTAGAAGACTCAAACGCGCACGTCAGAGAAAGTGCCGTCGATGCCTTGGGTAACGTTGCCCAATACCGGGTTGCTTAAAGACAACTGTGGCAATTACCCCAGAAAACCAACAGGCGATCGTCCAAATTCTTTGCAAACTGTTGCGAGATTCAAAAGAACCCATCATCCGAGCAAAAGCTGCCTTATCATTAGGAAAGTTGGGCATCGAGTCAGCTATTCCCGATCTTTCCCAAGCTGCCTCAACAGATCCCGATATTCAAGTCTGCCTGAGCGCAATAGATGCCCTTCTTCTCATCGCCAAACCCGAATTAATAGCAATTATGACAGAACCATCAAAAAATCAACCAACTTTCCATATCAATCAAGTCGGGAACATCAATACTGGCGATGTGAACGTTGAGCGTGACATGGTAGGGATTCAATACAACTACACCTTTCCCGAACCCAAACAAGCCGAAGCTGTCAGTCAAGTTTCGGAAGTGATTCAAGATATTCGCCAACAAAATCCCCAAGCTTCAGAAACACAAATTGTTGAGATCATTCAGAGTGAATTGGCAACAATGCACCAGAATGAACAGCAAAAATGGCAGGGCTGGATAGACGTTTTGAGCCTAGTATTTGCAGGCGGCGTAGAAGCCATCAAAATCGTGGCTCCAGCCTTGGGCATTCCGATTGAAATGGCTAGACGACTGTATGAAATATACGATCGCAATCGCAACCAACTTCCAGGCAACTAAACAATATTATACCAAAACCAGCATACAATAAAACCATAAGTTTGTAGTAAGGACTTTAATCCTGCTTGCCTCAAAACCTGCGGAAAAAAGACTGAAATCCTCACTACGAACTTATATCAAAACAGAAAATATCGCTGCGCCATTGGCAAAACAGTTGCCGGTTCGCAAGTCAACAATTGCCCATCCGCCCTCACTTCATAGGTTTCTGGATCGACTTCCATCTGCGGCAAATAATCGTTCAGTTTCATATCTCTTTTACTAATTTGTCGCGTGCCCGAAACTGGTACAGTTGGTTTTTTTAAACCGAGCTGTGCTGCAATATCTCGATCGCGCGCCACCTGCGAAACAAACGTCAGACAAGTCGCCCCGATCGCACCGCCAAAACTGCCAAACATCGGCCTCATATGCACTGGCTGCGGCGTAGGAATGCTGGCGTTAGCATCTCCCATCTGCCCATAGGCGATCGCCCCACCCTTAATTACCAACTCCGGTTTCACCCCAAAAAACGCCGGCCGCCACAAACACAAATCCGCCAACTTACCCTCTTCCACCGAACCGACATACTGACTAATTCCATGAGTAATCGCCGGATTAATCGTGTATTTCGCAATATACCGCTTCGCCCGAAAATTATCATTAACTCCTCCACTTGTGGAACGGGCATCTTGCCCGTCCAATCCACTTGTGGAACGGGCATCTTGCCCGTCCAAGTCTCTTGTGGAACGGGCATCTTGCCCGTCCAAATTCCCTCTTTGCACCTTCATTTTATGTGCAGTTTGCCAAGTCCGAATAATCACCTCTCCAACCCTACCCATCGCCTGCGAGTCAGAAGAAATCATACTAAACGCACCCAAATCGTGCAAAATATCCTCAGCAGCAATAGTCTCCCTTCTAATTCTCGACTCAGCAAAAGCCACATCTTCAGGAATCCCCCGATCCAAATGGTGGCAAACCATCAACATATCTAAATGTTCTTCCAAAGTATTGACAGTGTAAGGGCGAGTCGGGTTAGTAGACGAAGGCAAAACATTAGCTTGGCCACAGACTTTAATAATATCCGGTGCGTGTCCGCCGCCAGCACCTTCAGTGTGGTAAGTGTGAATAGCGCGATTTTTAAATGCCGCAATTGTAGCTTCCACAAATCCCGCTTCATTGAGAGTATCGGTATGAATTGCAACTTGCACGTCGTACTCGTCAGCTACACTCAAACAAGTGTCGATCGTTGATGGCGTAGTTCCCCAATCTTCGTGAAGCTTCAAACTCATTGCACCAGCCAATACTTGTTCGACTAATCCTTGAGGTTGGCTGCTATTTCCCTTACCTGAAAAACCGATATTTACGGGAAAAGCATCGGCGGCTTGCAGCATTCTGTACATATGCCAAGGCCCCGGAGTGCAGGTTGTGGCGTTTGTACCCGTTGCTGGGCCAGTACCGCCGCCGATCATGGTAGTGATTCCAGAGGCGATCGCCACTTCGATTTGTTGCGGGCAAATAAAATGAATGTGAGTATCAACTCCCCCCGCCGTCAGAATCATTCCTTCACCCGCAATTACTTCTGTACCGGGCCCGATAATAATATCTACCCTATCTTGAATGTAAGGATTTCCCGCTTTGCCAATTTTGTAAATTTTCCCGTCTTTAAGTCCAATATCTGCCTTAACAATTCCCCACCAATCCAATATTAAAGCATTAGTAATTACCGTGTCAACAGCACCGTCAGCATTAGAAATAGGCGACTGTCCCATGCCATCGCGAATGACTTTGCCGCCACCAAATTTAACTTCATCCCCGTAGGTTGTGAAGTCTTTTTCAACTTCTATGAATAATTCTGTATCAGCTAACCGCACGCGATCGCCCACAGTCGGCCCGAAGGTTTCCGCGTAAGCGCGGCGATCCATTCTGTAACTCATGCTTTCTCCTAATATTAATATTTTTTAGTTGGTAGTTGAGGCTAACTTAAATTATACTATTTAGCAAGATTGTTGATAATAGCTGAAGTTTCATCCATCTAACTCACCATTAATCTTACCATTAAAGCCGTAAACTTCACGGCTACCAACAAACGGCACTAATTGAATTTCCCTTTCATCTCCCGGTTCAAACCTGACTGCTGTACCTGCGGGGATATCCAACCGCATTCCTCTTGATTGTTCTCGATTGAATGCTAACGCTTCGTTCGTCTCATAGAAGTGATAGTGGGAACCGACTTGAATGGGCCTGTCGCCCGTATTTCCGACCAGCAAGCGCACTGTTTCACGCCCTGCATTTAGCTCAATTTCACCATCTGAAACAATCATTTCTCCCGGAATCATATCTATCTCCTGTGATTTTTTGCGGTTAAATATTTAACGAATCGGATCGTGCACTGTCACCAACTTAGTCCCGTCGGGAAAAGTCGCCTCAACTTGCACTTCATTCACCATTTCCGGTATTCCTTCCATCACATCTTCTCGCGTCAAGAGAGTTGTCCCGTAACTCATTAAATCTGCGACGGTGAGGCCATCTCTGGCTCCTTCTAAAATCGCGGCGGAAATGTAGGCCAGTGCTTCTGGATAGTTTAATTTTAAACCTCTTTGTTTCCGGCGCTCTGCTACCAGGGCGCAGGTGAAAATCAGCAGCTTGTCTTTTTCTTGGGGGGTGAGTTGCATTTTTATTCTGGTAAGGGCGATCGCATTATTGGCTCAAGTTTAACTATCAGTCGCGGTAAATCTATTGAAAATAAAATATGATTCTATTTTACCCAAACTCGGGGCAAACAGCAAGGGCGTTCTGAAAAAGACAAGCGCAGCAAGTGCCAAATGCCGACAAAACAGTCCCTAGCCGCAGCAGTGGATGTACCGCGATATCGGCACACCAAACCGTTAGGAATACGAGTCACGCCGACGATGGAGTTACCACGATAAATTTTTGCCTCTGATGACAAAGCCCGCACTTTTTCGAGGAGTTCTGTTGTGACGGTTGCGCCTATCCAAGCGAGGGTAGCAACTACGGGTTTTCCGGCGAGGCCGTGGGGACTTTCGAGCATTTTGTGTCCGCCTTGGAGCCATTGTCTGTCAATCCACAGAGGGATGTTTTGCTGCCAGATTTCGGTGTGCGATCGCCATTCTCCAGACAAGAATTTTTCGCCCCTAGCACTGCGTCCAAACCGGGTAATTTCCCACAGCAAAATACTGGCTTTTGGCGCTAATTCTATCCGCAAATCTTGCCGATAAATTGCGCCGTCAAAAACGATGGTTTCCTGCGGTAGCCATTCCAAATTCGCACTTGATTCTAGTTTAATGTCGATATTTTGTTGTGATTCTTGTCCGCTGCTGCGATAGATTTTACCAGCGGCAGCCGTGGTAATTAAGGCTTTGGCGTTGGGTTCGAGGTGAAAATGGCTTGAAAGCCGATCGCCCCCGACAACTCCCCCAGCACTGTGCAAAACGACGCTGTGACAAACGTCTTTCCCTTCAGGATAAAACGGACGCTGCACCTTGAGGGGCGCTTGCATTTGATTTTGGATGATTTGAGTTGCGCCGTCACGGTTGGCGTAGACTAAATTTAGGCGGCCGTGCCAATTATTTTGAACTTGATTTGTAGGTTTGTCAGGTGAATGTGCAGTCACAGTTTTTTGCATCTAAATTGAATTTAAATAATGTCTGATTGAATTTTCTCATTTTAAATGTTCATTTTTGTGCCAATATCACATAGTCATCAAGTTTATAATTTAAGTCATAATGTAACTTAAAGTGCTGGCGGAAAAGTGGACTGATGAATTTTTGTAAAGCTAGATTTTCTCTAGCAAATTTTGCAAAATCAGGATTCGATCTCCGGCTACCAGTTGCACTTAAATATTTATACCAAACTAAGTTTAGTCCCAGATCATCAACAAATTGTTTGACTACACTTAGCTCCTGATCGCAACTTTCAATTTGACGAATATTGTACGGTATAAGCAACTTTTTTTCTTGGATAATTAGCAAAACATAACCCGAATCTGTCAGGCTGTTGGTAAATATATCCTTATAAATCCGATGAGATTTTTCTCGGCTCTCTCCATCCTTAAAAAAACAGTGAGAAATTACAATAAAATTAAAAAACTTTTGAGGAATTTTTTTAGATATATTTTCACCATCAAAGATACTAGAAGTGTCAAACCGAAAGTAAGCATTGATCGCCTGGGACTCCATATATTGCCGCCAAAACTGGAGTCCGCGATATTGAAAAGCTTTTTGCTGTTCCAAAGAGTAATAGGATATGTGCATTGGCGGCATTGAAGAAAAGTCGTTAATACTTTGCAGCAACAAACCTAGTCCGTAGGCAACTGTCCCCGGCCCTGCGGCAATATCAAGGATATTGACTTTTGTTGGCAATAACCCAGCCTTGTAAATAAGAAACCAAGCTAGATATGCACAATAGACATTATCGAGGAAATACCTCATTAAATAGATGTGAGGACTTAGCTCAAAACTGTATTGAGGATCTTGTCCTTCTTTGAGTTTTTGTATATCGTCAATAGCTTGTTGAACTAAAAAATCAAAGTTTGTTTTTTGGCGTTTTAAATTATTAAACTCATTTTTGATAAAACCAGCCAAATGTTGTTCAAAATTATCGAACACTTTTTCATGAATGCCTGTGCATTGGATCATGCTGGCATCGCATTCTTTAAGTTTAAACTTTTGTGAAATAACTTCAATAAACTTTGTGTCTGGAAGCAAGTTTAACTCATCAATATAGCCGGGGATGTCAAGTTGTCCGAACCCCACTTGCACTTCTAATTCTGCTAAACGCCGATCGCCTTTTTGGATGCGGTCATTTTTTTGTTGCAATAATTTTTCAAGCTGTAGCCGATCTTTATAGAGTTTCTCCTGCCACGATAGTTTTGCCCCTGAATTTTTTATTTCTTTTAACAGTGTTTGGGCAAGTCGATTATTTTGACTCTTCACGGCTTGGTTAAACTTTTGAGAACGCCACCAGTTAGCTAGCGGATTATTCATAGCCAAATCCCTCTTTACCTTCCATAATTTCAACATCGGGGAGCATCGCCTTGAGTTTATTTTTAAACTTGCGATAACTCTGCTGTTCGCTATTGTACCACCAAGCGTACTTGTGTTTAAGAGCTAATGCTTCTGAGCGCGTTGACGCAATTAGCGATCGATCGTTGCTGGCATGAAGATCCTGAATCACCACCCGATCTACAACTTCCAGCTTGCTAATAAAATTAGCTTCATCTTCCGGCAAGATAGGGAGTAGTGGCGTCACAGTTATAGAAAATCTGACTTCGCAATTTTCTTGATAAGGAAAGCTGTATTTCAGTTTGGCAATAGCTTTGAGTCTCGCAGGAATACTCGGCGATTTTGGTTCAAAATCTTTCCTCACTTTTTCGCTACCAGTGGGAATGCTCATGTTAATTCGTAACCGCTGGAATTGCTGTAAAATATCGATATCTCTAGTTATCATAGGACTGCGAGTTTGAATAACCAGCGTCGGTTGATAGGGAATCATCACTTCTAACAAATGCCTAGTTAGTTGTTCTTTAGTTTCAATTGGCTGATACGGATCTGTGACACTACTCATGTAAATTGTCGGTGGGCGATCGGGGTTTTTCTTGTGCCAGCGTTCTAACTCTTTCTTGAGAACTTCCGCTGCATTTTGCTTAATAATTACCCAATTTCCCCAATCCTCCCGCATCTGTGAATTAGGGCTAAAAGCAGCAGCATAACAATAACTGCATCCGTACTGACAGCCGCGATAAGGATTTAGCGTGAAATCGTAAGCACTGATAAATCCAGTAGCTTTGTTAAGTATTGACTGTGCATTTTGTGCATATACTTTGGCATTGCCAAAATTCTCTCGGACTGCGAAAGTGTGTTTTGTGCCGACGGAATATCCCTCATACTGAGACTTTACCATGATTGCACCTGCTACAGTATTGAAACTACAGTATTAAAACGGAAAATGTTTAGAAATCAGAAATGCGATGGTTTCGATTTTACTATTTTACTGTGCCGTAGTCAACAAATGTCAGCGAAACAGTGGGGAATTACTCAACTTTACAATAAGTTTTTTAATGAGCCAACCAGCCAACTTTATAAACTCCACGCTAAGCTCGATCGCAAATGTAATGCAGCTTACGGATTTACTGACAGCGACGATATCTTAGCAAAACTGCTGGAATTGAACCTAGAACTAGCAGAAACCGAAAAACAAGGTCAGCCAATAGTTGGGCCCGCAGCCCCTAATTAAGTAAAAATACTAATCGCAATGTAAAGATTTTTATCGATTTCCTCTCAAATTTTTTTTTCCCATCCAAGGAAAATTTAGATAAATTCTGAAGTAGGAAAGGGAACCGAATTTGTGATTAATTTGCGAGTTGCTGCGTCAAATGAGATAAGCACCGATTTTCGATTTTTTTAAGAAGTCGAGAATCGGCGTGTATCGCACTTTTAACCTAGTTTTGATGGGGGCGGAGGGACTTGAACCCACACGACCGTTTCGGGTCAACGGATTTTAAGTCCGTAGCGTCTACCATTCCGCCACGCCCCCTTTTTCCTGAAATTGCTGTGGGTTTTGAGTCATTCACAACAACAGCCTTTGACTATACAACCAAAACCCCAATTTACGCAACCCCTAATCGAAAATTTCCCAAAAGTCGCGCTGCATCTCCCAAAGCTGTACAATGGTTAACCAGTTGGCGGAGTGTGTCAGCCCACTTACCGTGTTATTTTTCCCCTAAATCAAATCTATGTATATTACCTTACTGCTTTACGCCGTCTTGGCCGGAGCCTACCTCCTGGTAGTACCCGCCGCCAGCTACGCCTACTTGAACAGCCGCTGGTACGTGGCCAGCTCTTTTGAGCGCGGCTTCATGTACTTCTTGATGTTCTTCTTCTTCCCAGGTATGTTGATCCTAGCTCCCTTTTTGAATTTTCGTCCCAAACGGCGGCAGATAGAAGCCTAGATGAGACGTATTGACGTAATTGGAATCAGTCTCGGCTTTTTTGTAGCAGGTGGGTTGGCCTACTTGGTACTGCAATTCGCTGGACTCGACAGCATGAATGCAGGGATTTGGAGTCAGTTATTTTTGGTCGTCGGCTTGATTGGCTGGCTGGTGACTTATTTATTTCGAGCACTTACTCAAAAGATGACTTACAGTCAGCAACTGAAAGAGTACAAAGATGCTGTCTTGCAGAAGCAGCTAGATGCACTCACTCCTGAAGAATTAGCCAAACTTCAAGCCGAAATTGAGCAGGAAAAAAATACTTAGTCAGTGGTTAGTTGTCAGTTGTCAGTTGTCATTAGTTATTAGTCATTAGTAATTGGAACAAACAAAAAAAACTAACCAACAAATAACAAATAACAAATAACAACTGATTAATGACCACTGACTAATGACTAATAACTAATGACTAATAACTAATGACTATTTCTAATTGTTTTGAAAAGTTGCGTAAGAGCAACCAATGTGCATTAATTCCTTTTATTACCGCTGGCGATCCAGATTTGGAGACAACGGCTAAAGCACTGCAAGTTTTGGATGATAACGGTGCAGATGCGATCGAGCTTGGCGTACCTTATTCTGACCCGCTAGCTGACGGGCCGGTGATTCAAGCCGCCGCTACCAGGGCTTTGCAGCGGGGAACGCGGTTAGATTCGGTGCTGGAAATGGTGGCGAAAGTTAGTCCAAATTTGCGATCGCCCATAATTCTCTTTACATACTACAACCCGATTTTGTA
>JAJAYT010000610.1 GCA_026786085.1 Microcoleus sp. CAN_BIN18
CGAAATCGGTCATTAGTGGAGTTTCAGAAGAGGGAATATTGGCTACATCCAATGATTCGGGAAGAGGCGATCGCGCGGTTGAGGGCAAGTGAATGTTGGGAAGAGGCTAATCGTAAAGCAGCAGAATTTTGGACAGAGAGTGTGAAGACGGTGGAAACTATAAAAGATGCTTTGACAGCTTTAGAAGCTTACTACCATTATCTAGAGTTTGATAACTTCGATTTGGCTGCTGATGTTATTGAAAAAGGCAGAAAAAATAAATTTGATAAACCTGAGCCTCTGGGAATTGCATTTTATAGATTAGGCTTGTTGCAACAAATGAAGTTAGCAATAACTCAAATAATCAATCAAGTTAATCCTGGCTATGTTTTGGGCAGACTTCATAATATATTAGGCGATATTTACTGGTTGACAGGTGATATTAAAAATAGTATTGAATCTCACGAGATATCGAGAATTATTGCGAATGATTTTAACTTACTAGACCTTGAGGTAGTGTCTTTTTTTAATACAGGTCTTTGTCAAATAGATTTATTGGAAATTGAAAAGGCAAAAGCACTTTTTGAGAAAGTTATATCAATGGCTGAAAATACTGATTGTCATAGATATGCACGCTCTTCATATTATTGTCTAGCCTTTGTAAATTCATGCTTAAACTTGAAAGAAGAATCACTTAAATTCGCTCATAAAAGTTCCCTTACATCTACGGCAGATTTCTCTGCCTGGTCTTTATGGTATAAATTATTATTTTTAGGTCAAACATATAAGAATTTGAAAGAAGTTGACAAATCTTTTGAAATGTACCGAGAAGCTATCCAGTTTGCTGAAGAACTCCAATATACTCAGGTTAGAGCAAAAGCTTTATATGGTCTAGCAGAACTTTATCGAGGACAGGAAGACTTTACAACAGCCCTTTCCCATCATTCAGAATCGATCGAACTTCTCGATAAAATCGGGGCTAAATGCGATCTAGCTGAAGCTTACTATCAAATCGCCTTAACTTATCAAAAAATGGGTCAAATTGACAAAAGTCAAGAAAATTTTAATAAAGCGATTAAACTATTCCAAGACATGGAAGCACCCAAGCAAGTTGAGAAAGTGCAGCGGGCAAAGGAGAGTAGTCAGTAGGAAAAAATCGGAGTGCGATATTTGGTATAATCAAAGAATCCCGATCGCAGACAACCCAATGGAATCTCTACCCAATAATTGGGCGGATATTCAGCCTGACATCATACATAAAACGCTGGCTGATTGGTATCACTTAAACCTTAACCGCTTGCTGCGATTTACTTTCCATAGCCTGCAACGCTTTCGATGCCGCCTCAACTACGCTTATCCACCCAGAAGAGTTAATATAATCCTCATCAGAAGCTTCTGTCCCCAACACATCAAAAACTAAATCTATAGCCTGACAAACTGCTGACATCAAACGGGCTTCTTTTTCATTTTCAATAATTACTCCGATTGCCGCATCAGGATTTTCTGCCAATACTGTATCATCGTAAAGAAAATGAACCGCCTCATCAAAACTATCGTACTCAATTGCTGGCGGATAATCGCTCTCTAGCCAAGCTTTATGCTGATATTCTCGATCGCTCAAACTGCGGAGAGTCTCTAATAACTCTTCTCTCATTTTCGGATATTGTACCATACAAGTTTCTCCTGTACTAAGGTGCGTACCAGCTTTGCCACTGCAACCATTCATCTAAAGGGATATGAGCTTCTGTGGGATTATTTTTGATGCTACCTATGATTGGTTGACCATTTCTCCCGATAACTTCACCGTCTTTTCTAAGAATAACGTGGTCTACTTGCTGAGAAGGAAAACTATTATCTGCATCCCCTCTGTCAATTCTCACGCCATTTCCCTGATTTGTTGGATCTCGCCAGCGCCAACCCGGTTTCTTTTTATTTGGCTGTGCATCGCCCCAATCTTGGGGTATTTTCTGACTAGCTGCTTCTGGAAAAGTCCAATCTTGACTTGAAATCACCTCGCACCTTGGTCTATGCTTAGTCCTGTTTTTCTATAGCAATTTTAACACAAGGGATAACAATGATGAAATTGGCGAACTAACTCTGATTTTAGATGTTAATCTGAAAGTTGTTGATGACAACTGGCTCATCAATGTCGAATCTCCTTTTGTTGTTGCCAAAAGTCAGCCTAATTTGCAGCATTCTGCTTAAAGTACGCGCGAGCGAAGCTATCCCGTAGGGAATCGCCCAAACTGAAGAATTTCTCGAATTAGCTCAAAATTCGATCGCCCCTCTACCAGCCCCCCAAACAAGATAGCAGGCATTCAGGGCGCTCCACTTCCGCAAATTCCTAACCTTTGGTAGAGGCAGATTCCATCGCTTAGGCATAGAATCTGACTTGATATATTAGCTAAAACTCTTGTGAATACAACAGCAAAAATCACCGATGTTTGGAGTAAAATCCAGGCAATGGCAAATGATTTCCTAATTTTATTACCAAATATTGTACTGGCACTGATTGTTTTCGCAATTTTCTGTTTTATTGGCCAAACCCTGAAACGAACGGTCAGAAAACTAACCAGCGCTCACCGTCAAGCTCGCAATTTAGGATTGGTGCTGGGACGACTAGCACAAGGAGCAACCGTTCTTACAGGATTGTTTATTGCTCTGTCGGTTGTCATTCCCTCCATCAAAGCCAGCGATCTTATTCAGCTATTGGGAATTAGTGGTGCGGCGATCGGGTTTGCGTTTCGCGATATCCTGCAAAATTTTCTGGCAGGTGTTTTGATCCTGCTGACTGAACCTTTCCACATTGACGATCAAATTGTATTCAAAGACTTTGAGGGAACTGTAGAAAATATTCAAACGCGGGCGACGATAATAAAAACCTATGATGGTAGGCGGATTGTAATTCCGAACTCGGAACTATTTACTAACTCAGTTATCGTGAACACAGCCTTTGAAAATCGCCGTTTGCAGTATGACATTGGCATTGGCTATAGCGATGATATTGATACTGCTAAACAATTAATTTTAGAGGCAATTCATGAAGTAGATGGAGTGCTAAAAGATCCGGCTCCCGATGCGATCGTCGTAGAATTAGCTGGTAGCAGTGTTAACATTCGGGCCCGCTGGTGGGTGCAGCCGCCTCGCCGTGCCGAACTATTAGATTTTCAAGACCGCGTATTAACTAAGATTAAAAACAAGTTAGTAGCAAATGGGATCGATCTGCCCTTCCCAACTCAGCAAATTTTGTTCCACGATCAGACAGAAGACACAGATGGCGATCGCAAGCGGCAGCGAGAAGGCTGGCCCGCCGGACAAGCTGAAGTTCCCAAATCGCGCAGTATCAGCTACGCCCTCAGACAACTTGCCGCAATCGAGTCTCAACGCACTAAATCTGAGAATGGCAAAGTAATTTCCAACAATAAAAATACTGAAGGGAACGATCGGTGAAAAATACAAAGTTCAGCAACTTTTGGGATTCCTTAAATTCGAGTTTCTGGTTTGTGCCAACCGTCATGGTTTTTTTGGCGATCGCACTTTCGTTTGTCACCATCTGGATTGACCAAAATCAAAAAACCAAACTGATTGGAGAATTGGGTTGGGCCTATACTCTCGGCCCTAGCGGCTCGCGCGCGATTCTTTCTGCGATCGCCAGTTCAATGATGAGCGTTGCAACCACTGCTTTTTCAATTACGATCGTTGCCCTTCAGCTTGCATCTTCCCAGTTTGGCCCTCGCTTGCTGCGTAACTTCATGCAAGACAGGGGAAACCAAATTGTCCTGGGAACTTTCATTTCTACATTTGTGTATAGCTTGATGGTGCTGCGAACGATCAATGGGTTAGAAGAACATGAGTTTGTCCCCCACTTGGCGGTAACTTGCGGCATCGGTTTGGCGATCGCCAGCATTGGTGTATTAATTTACTTCATTCATCATTCTGCCTCATCGATTCAGGTAGATCACGTGATTAAAGTAGTTGGTGACGAACTGGATGGTGCGATCGATCGACTGTTTCCAGAAAATATTGGAACCAGTAAATCCAAGAACAAGCAGCAAGACAACCAATCGGATATTGTCGCTGACATTCCAGCTAATTTTGATCGAGATGCCCGTCCAATTCAAGCAATGAATGGTGGCTATATTCAAGCCATTAATAATCACGAACTAATGCAAGTTGCGATCGAGCATAACCTGTTGCTACAAATTCTACAACGCCCCGGTCGCTTTACTGTCGAAGGAAGCGAACTCGTACAAGTCTTTCCGGGAAAAGAGGTAAACGAGCAACTTGTATCCAAGATTAACGATGCCTTTCTGATTGGCTCACAGCGCACAGAGCGGCAGGATGTGGAGTTTTCGATCGACCAACTCGTTGAGATTGCAGTACGCGCTCTTTCCCCAGGAATCAACGATCCGTTTACGGCTATCCGCTGTATTGACCAACTTAGTGCAGCCCTTTGTCGTTTAACCCGAAGAGAGATTCCCTCTCCCTACCGCTACGACGACAGCAACCAGTTGCGGATAATTGCTGAACCGATCGCCTTTGCAGATGTGATCGATGCAGCCTTTAACCAAATTCGACAGAATGGAAAATCGAATGTAGCTGTCACCATGCGCTTGCTAGAGGCGATCGCAGTTGTCGCTCGTTTCACCGATCGAACCACACACCGAACAGCACTCAAGCGACACGCAGATTTGATCGATCGCGCCAGCCAGCAGGCAAATTTTGATGAATTAGATCGCAAAGATATTCAAGAGCGATATTTAGCAGCATTAAAAGCTATAGAGCAGGAATGAGCTACGAGGAAAAATGTGGTAATTTGTAATTATGGCAAGCCGTTCAAATTACCACTTTCCCTTCTTCCTCTGCCATCAAAGCAAAATCCCGCAAATTTTTCCCAACAAAATATTTTCCCTCCTTGACAAAATCGCCGCCGCATATTACCGGAATTCTTTCCTGATAAGCTTTCAGTGCCAAAATCAAATCATTTTCTTGCAATTC
>JAJAYT010000611.1 GCA_026786085.1 Microcoleus sp. CAN_BIN18
CAAACCATGTTGGTTATGCTAATCTACCGGACAGGTTCGTAGTGCGGACTTGAGTCCGCAATAAGAGCGGACTGAAGTCCGCACTACAAACCATGTTGGTTATGCTAATCTACCGGACACGATCTAACCTGATATTTCTTGACCCGCCCTTACCCCATGCGATCGCCGATAAATTCCCAATTTTGGGCAGATTTTGGGTTAAAGGGCGGGTTTATTTAGATTGTCATTTATTGGCATAAATTAGGGTGAACCCTCCCCTACAATTCAGTCGATTTATGGTTGGATGAAAATGCCGATCGCATTATGGACTCTCGCAGCAGTTGACGAAGGGCGATCGAGCAAACTACCTCCCAAATACAAACTTGTCGAACTTCCCCCATCCAAGTTTAAAGCCTCCACAGCACCCATTTGCTGCAATATCTGCGCCAGTTCCGCGAAATTTGGCCCCGCCCCGCCCGCGCGATTGTGCACAGCTACGATTAGCAAATTCCCCGCAGCAGTTCGCCCGATCGCACTCCGAATTGCTGTTTGTCTCACATAGGCATCGCTAAACCCTTCCGCCTTCGCATCCAAAGCAACTCGACTGTTTTGGACTAATACTGGCCCGCCGCCTAAAATGTAGGGAAAACGGTTGAAATCTAGCGGAATTGTGCTAGTTTGTAAACGCAATAAAGTTCCCGCAGCCAATTGAGATGCAGGGGACAAATCGGAACGCAAAGCCAAAAGATAACCGTTAGCTGGAATCGGAAAATTTGTTTTTCCCGCCGCGACGGGCAATTGGCTGACAACTCTATCGCCTACAACTGTCACAACTATTTCATTGTCGGAAAACGGAGTATAACTCGTTCCCCAATCGGGATTGTAACGGCCGATTCCCGATTGCACATAGGCACTATTGAGATGAGAAATAGATAGACGTTGATTTGTCGGAGTTATCAACGTTTCTTGCAAAGTTAAACGGGCGATCACAAATTCGCCTCGATCGTTCCAGGCGATCGCTCCTCGGTTCAATATCGGCCCGGAAAGCCATTTATTGTCGCGCCGAATTGCTCCTAATGCCAACCGATTAATTCGATTGAAAAATCCTGCATTAATTGCAGCAGCCGTTCCCGCAAGTTCGGCGGTTTGTAATAGAGGTGCAGTGCCTTTATCTGTCGGTGGATTGCTCAAAATTGGTCGAACTTTGACACCAGTTTGACGCGGATTGACTTCTAAGGAAAATACGGGAAAACGTGCTGTTCCAATATTTTGATACTGCTGTCGCCACCGGATTCCCCGCGCCCAAACAATGTCTTTTTCTACTAGGGAATCTGGCCGGATGTCGATGACTAATCGATTCGGATTTCCCAGGCTAAAAACTTGCGGCCGCCAACCTAAAGGTATTCTGACTTTGACTCTGGTTTGAGTGCCCGCAGGTTCGATTTTTAGGGAGAGTAATTGTTTGCTGGTTTGAAACGTGCGCCCAATTATGGCGGGTGCGATTTTGGCATCAAGGGCGATCGACCATTCTTGACTGGCGATCGACTGTGCGGGTGCTAAGGGAATCGGGAATGCGGGTTTGGTCGGGTCGTCTGGTGTTTCGAGGTTTGGCGCTGTGGCGGTTCTAGCTTGGGGAATAGCGGGCTTTGTGGGGTCGTCTATGGGTGTGGGGGATGGGCTTGGTGTATCGACAATGTTAACTTGCCA
This sequence comes from Microcoleus sp. CAN_BIN18, assembly GCA_026786085.1. Classification (GTDB taxonomy): domain Bacteria; phylum Cyanobacteriota; class Cyanobacteriia; order Cyanobacteriales; family Microcoleaceae; genus Microcoleus. Next base: position 1,687 of record JAJAYT010000611.1, read on the forward strand.
CGGGGTACTGCGATCGAGATCGACAACAATGCGATCGCCCCATTCTCTCTGGGCCTGCCGAATTCCGGTAACATTGGCCACAGGAGATGTGATTTTTAAAGTATTTCCATCGGCTGATATCTGCCAACCGGCAAGTTTGGCAAAATCTGTGACATCTAAGTAACGATACTGGGCTGTCGATCGGGCTGATATACTTTGAGTCTCGGTTAGAGATACTGAAAACCATTGTACGGGCTGTTTGGTACTGTCTGCTGTATTCAGTAAATCCACACCGGCAGATTGCATTAAACCAATGTCGGCAATCCAGGTTCGGATGTTGGCTGAATTGCTGTTTGCTGGCTGTTGAGTCCAAGCTAGGGGTATGATCCGCCCGTTGAGAGAGATTTGGCGGCCTTGTTTGATTGTGGAAGAGGGCGGTAGGGATTGAGTCAAGGGGAAGGAAGAAGAAAGAAGGATGTCTGCAACAGGCAAGATGCCTGTTCCACTATATTTCCTATTGGTTGTGGGGTGGGCATCTTGCCCGCCTTTGATGTCTGCAACAGGCAATTTAAGGATGTCTGCAACAGGCAAGATGTCTGTTGCACTATATTTCCTATTGGTTGTGGGGTGGGCATCTTGCCCGCCCGAAGCAGGAATCAGCCCAGCCTTCTCCCCGGCTTGTGCTTTCCCAGGAAGATTCCAGACTAAGGTAAGGACAAGAGCCAGTATGGGCGAAATTGACACTGATAATATTAAAGCGCGGTCGGACAATTTACGTTTCACTACTCAAAACCTAATTTTTAATTTTATTGATCGACAGGATGTTTACGGCCCGGAGTTCGCGGCATAATAAGAAGACCGAGTGTCGCGGGCTAACGCACGCAGGACTAGCACCTACCAATTCTCAACTGGCTGGTAGCTTTTGTATCTGCGGCGGGCAAAATTAAGCTAAAGTCTATATCTACCTGTATTCGCCAAGGCAGAGAGAGCGGATTCAGGAATAAGAAGCTCGAAAAGTTCGATCGCCTGCAATTTATCTAGTTGCGAGGTGAGGATTTTTCTCTCTTAAATAACTGCTTTCTAACAGCACCGTATTCTACGAGACATCTCCGAAGCTATTTGATCGAGATAATTTAAGATATACGAACAGGGTTGACAACTTTTGCCAAAATACCTAGATTTACCTATAATTCAGAGGACAGATTCCAGGTATGGCATGGACAGACTAATCAACATTGGCGAATTAGCGGAATTAAAAGCAGTCACAGATATAACCACATTGAGAGGTCGAATCAATGCCATCCCTAACCTACATCAAAGGACTACCCACTCCCGAATCAGAACTGAATGCTTTGGGCTTCAGTCAGATGGAAATGTTTTTAACCGCCTTTGCCCCTATATTTAGGCTGGCTGTAATTGAGACGGTGGCTCAACTATTGAATTGTGCCAAATTCAATAAATCCAAATGGAACAGCCACCTCCAAACAGCCTACTCCATTAACAAGCGTCATGCAAATGGGGTCATTGCCTACGCTAAAGGTAAGGTTGACAGCGAAGCAGAACATCGTTCATTGCATATCAAAACATTGACGGGTAAGGCAAAGTCGATTGAACTTTGGTTAGGGAAGGTAGAGAAAAAACTGAAAACAGCCAACAAGTTTTACTCCAAAAAGAATTGGCGCAATAGTAAAACAGGTTGTGGCTTTCCTTTGTCTTGTTCACTCAAGTACAGGGAAACTAATTGGCAAAATTTACACTTTCAAATTCATCACAAAAAGCGTAAACTTTTTCTTGTTCAAAACAAGCTAGCTACCCTGAAGGTAGAACCGATTAAGGTATTCGTACCTCGCGATCAAGTCTTTTTAGTGGGATCTAAAGATGAAACACTGGGAAATGGCATCGCTCAATGGAATGGTTCTATCTTAAAGGTTAGAGTTCCAGCGTGTCTTGAAGCAAGTTTTGGTAAAAGCGTCTCAGCCGAGATTGGTGATTTTAATCGCAATATTAACCGACTACCTGCATACGGTGCAAAAACTTGGCATCTATTCAAAAAAGATAATAGCTGGAAAGTAGCGGTATCTTTTACGCCAATCCCTGTCAAACCTCAGTCTATTGACCGAGCTTATGGCTGTATTGGGATTGATCTAAACCCCGGCTCAATTGGTTGGGCCTATGTTGACACCGATGGAAATCTCAAAACCAAGGGTCAGCTTCCTTTACAGATGGGTTTACCTAATGGCATACAACAGGCTCAAATTGTTGATGTTTGCCTTCAGTTGGCAGTGTTAGCTATAACCTTCCAGTGTCCTATCGTTTGTGAGGAATTAGATTTTTCGGACAAGAAACAGCGCTTAGGCGAGGCAGGTAGAAAATATTCTAGAATGCTCTCAAGTTGGGCGTACAACGAATTCTACAAGCAATTGAACTCAATTCTTGGTAATCGTGGAATTGAATTGATCACAGTCAATCCCGCCTTTACAAGTATTATTGGTTTATTCAAATACCTCAAGATGTACGGACTTGCTAGCGATGAAGCTGCTGCTTTAGCTATTGCCCGTAGAGGTATGAGATTAAGCGAAAAACTCCCAGACTCCATAACCGCCTATGTTGAGGTGAACTCAAACAAGCACGTATGGACTCAATGGGCAGAACTGAATAGAAAGACCAAGCAATCCGGCATTAGTGAATCGTAGACACGATCATTATACCGTTTCTAACTGGAGTTTTCTGGTCAACCCCAAAGAGGTCTGCGGGGAAGCGTTCGCGCACTAGAGAAGATTTGCTTAAACTTACACCGTAGAAGTTTGAAACTAGGTTTACCTAGGTTTTTAGAAGCGGCTGGCAGCATAAATGTAAATTTTTATCAAATCTGCTTGCGATCGGCTGCTTGAAGGTGTACTCGGCTCTGCCGCTGGGTAGCACTCGTTTCAATCTATAACGAATCAACCACACAATCACCGAAATAGTATTCAATCAACATGGGTAACATGAGCGATCAAAATCAAAGTCAGGGTCATCGAGGAATTCCTTATGCTGGTCAAAGCTGGCTCATCGAAGAAAGAGATGCTTGCGGTGTTGGCTTCATTGCTAACCAAAACGGTGCAGCTACTCACTCTATTATCGAAAAAGCTCTCCCAGCCTTAACTTGTCTAGAACACCGTGGCGGTTGTAGCGCTGACCAGGATTCGGGTGATGGTGCTGGTTTGATGACGGCGATTCCTTGGGAATTGTTGCATTCTTGGTTCGCAGAACAAGGCATTGTCCCTCCCGCCCAGGAAAACTGCGGCGTGGGAATGCTGTTTTTGTCCCAAGATGAAGGCCAAGCAACTATAGCGCGCCAAGTGGTTGAGGAAATGCTGGTCTCCCGTGGATTGACACTACTGGGATGGCGCAAAGTTCCTGTGGAGGCCTCAGTTTTGGGCCCGCAAGCGCGAGAAAATCAACCTCAAATCGAACAAGTAATCGTTTCTTCACCAAACTTAGCGGGTGATGAGCTCGATCGCCAGTTATTTCTGGCCCGTCGTTCGATCGGACACGCTTTATCCGATCACGCTGATTTCACTCGCCAAGACTTTTATAGTTGCTCTTTTTCCTGTCGCACTATTGTATACAAAGGCATGGTGCGATCGGCTGTATTGGCAGAATTTTACCAAGACCTCAAAAATCCGGCTTACAAAAGCGCCTTTGCAGTCTATCATCGGCGCTTCAGCACCAACACTATGCCCCGATGGCATCTAGCTCAACCGATGCGTTTGCTGGGACACAACGGCGAAATTAACACGCTGTTGGGCAATATTACCTGGATGAGAGCGCGACAAGCGAATTTAGCTCATCCCAATTGGACTCAAG